>JANJTH010000957.1 GCA_024711205.1 Planctomycetota bacterium
CTGGGCGGAGCCACGGGCTGGGTCGCGCGCGGGGCGCTCGCGCCGCCCGCCGGCGTCGCCCCCGCGCCGACTCCGGGGGCGGCGCCCGACGCGCCGCCCCCGGACCCCCTCGGGGTCCCCGCCCCGGGCTCTGCCGTGGCCCACGCCGTGGACCCGGAGCAAGCCTGGCGGCGCGTGCTCGGGTCGGGCGCGAGCGACGCCGACCGCGTGCCGGCCCTGCGCGCGTTCCTCCGCGACCACCCGGAGCACGCGGCCGCCCGCGCCCTCTGGGAGCGCGTCCGCCCCTGGGAGCGGCGCGCGCTCGGCAGCGGCCCCGCGGCCCGCGACGGCTGCGAGGCGTGCTTCGACTGGGACCCCGCCGCGGGCCGGCTCGTCCTCTTCGGCGGCTGGGACGGGCAGCGCCGCTTCCGCGACGCCTGGGCGCTCGGGGCCGACGGGTGGACGGCGCTCCCGGACGGCCCGCCCGGCCGGTTCGCGCACGCCGGGGCCTGGGACCCCGCGCGCGGGCGGCTCGTCGTGTTCGGCGGCGTGAGCGAGCGCGGGCCCATGCTCGCGGAGACCTGGGAGCTCGCGGGCGACGCGTGGGTCGAGCGCAAGCTGCTCGGCGGGCCCGAGGCGCGGGCCTGGCACCGCATGGCGTGGGACCCCGACGGGCGGCGGATCCTCAGCTTCGCCGGGCGGGTCGTGAGCGGCACCGGTCCCATGCAGGACGACCTGTGGTCGTGGGACGGGGAGGCGTGGCGCCACCTGCCCGCGACCGAGCGCCCGCCCGCGCGCCACGCGGCCGTCGTCGTGTGGGACGCCGCCCGCCACCGCCTCGTCGTGTGGGGCGGCTTCGGAGAACGCGGCGTCCTGGGCGACCTGTGGGTGTGGTCCGGCGGCTGGTCCGCGCCGCGGCAGCGCGGCGAGGGCGAGGACGGGGTCCCGCAGGCGCGGAGCGCCGCCGGCGCGGCCTCCGACGGGCGCCGCATCGTCCTGTTCGGGGGCCAGGGGGGCGCGACGCTGCTCGACGACACCTGGGCCCTCGAGGGCTCGACCTGGCGCCGCCTGCACCCCGCGGCCTCGCCCGGCCCGCGCTCGTGGCACGCCATGGCCTGGGACCCGGGCCGGCGGCGCTTCGTCCTGTTCGGCGGCGGGCCCCCGGCCGGCCGCACCGACGAGGTCTGGGAGTACCCCGAGGACCCCTGACGCCCGGCCCTCAGCGGTCCGCCAGGGCCTCCCGCACCACCTGGAGCAGCGCCTCGACGGTGTAGGGCTTCGCCAGGAAGAGATGCGAGCCGGGGCCCTCGAGGCCCCCGCCGGCCGCGTCGAGCTCGTGCCCGCTCGAGAGGACGACGCGCACGCCGGGCGCGAGCGCCTCGAGCGCCCTGACCAGGGCGAACCCGTCGAGCACGGGCATGGCGAGGTCCGTCAGCACGAGCCCGACCTCGCCGCGGCGCTCCGCGAAGCGCTCGAGCGCCTCGGCGCCGTGCGCGGCCAGGAGGACGCGGTAGCCGAACCGCTCGAGCGTCGAGCCGACCAGGCGGCGCACCTCCTCCTCGTCGTCCACGACGAGCACGAGCTCGCCGCGCCCGCGCGGCGCCCCGGCGGCGGGCGGCGCCGGGGCCTGCTCGCCCGGGACGCCGCCCACGTCCGCGGGCAGGAAGACCCGGAAGGACGTCCCGCGGCCGGGCTCGCTCCGCAAGACCACCGCGCCGCCGTGGCTCTTCACGATCGCCAGGGCGGTCGAGAGCCCGAGCCCCGACCCCTTGCCGGGGGGCTTCGTCGTGAAGTAGAGGTCGAACACGCGGTCCTGGAGCTCGCGCGGGATCCCCGCCCCGGTGTCGTGCACCTCCGCCACCACGTAGTCGCCCGGCGCGATCGCCGTCAGCGCGCCGGGCGGGGAGGCGTCGAGCCGCGCGTTCTCCACGCGCACGAGGAGCTCGCCGCCCCCGCCGAGCGCGTCGCGCGCGTTGACGCACAGGTTCATGAGCACCTGGTGGAGCTGCGTCCGGTCCCCGCGGATCGGCCAGGGGGCGCGGGGCACCTCGAGGCGGAGCCGGACCCCCTTCGGGAAGGTGTCGGCCGCCAGCCGGTGGACCTCCCGCGCGACGGCCGCGAGGTCGAGCAGCACCCGCTCGCCGGGCGCGCCGCGCGCGAACGAGAGGATCTGCTGGATCAGGGCCGCGCCGCGCTGCGCGCCCCGCGTGATCCCCGCGATCAGGTCCCGGCGCCCGGGGTCGGGCTCGTCCCGGGCCAGCAGGTCGGCGGCGATCAGGATCGGCGCGAGCACGTTGTTCAGGTCGTGCGCGATCCCCCCGGCGAGCGTGCCGATGCTCTCCATGCGCTGCGCCCGGAGGAACTGCTGCTCGAGCCGCCGCCGCTCGGTGACGTCGCGGACGGTCCCCACGATCCGCTCGACCTGGCCCTGGTCGTCGAGGAGCGGGACCCCGTGCTCGTGCACCCAGCGCACGTCGCCCCCCGGCTGGACGAGCCGGAGCTCGACGTCGGTCGCCTCGCCCGCGAGCTGGCGCGCGAAGGCGGCCTCCGCGGCCGGCCGGTCCTCCGGGTGGACGTCCTCGAGGTGGCCGCGCGGGTCGGCGTAGGCCCGCGCGAGCGGACGGCCCAGGAGCCGCTCGTAGGCCTGGTTCGCGTAGAGGAGCCGCCCCGCGCGCGGGTCGTAGCTGTAGAAGACGTCGCCTATGTTCTCGGCCATCTCGCGGAACCGCCGCTCGCTCGAGCGCAGCTCCTCGAGGGCCGCCCGGTGCGCGGTCGTGTCCTCGGCGACCGCGACGCAGCGCCGGGCGCGGCCCTCGACGTCGCGCTGGAGCGACACGCTGACGCGGCTCCACACGACGCGGCCGTCCTTGGCCAGGTAGCGCTTCTCGAGCACGAAGCTCTCGCGGCGGCCCGCGGCGAGCTCCGCGGACAGCGAGAAGTTCGTCGCGTGGTCCTCGGGGTGCGTGATCGACAGGAAGTCCAGGGCGCGCAGCTCGTCCTCCGCGTAGCCGAGCATGCGGCAGTAGGCGGGGTTCGCCTCGAGGAACCGCCCCGCGAGGTCGGTGATCGCGATCCCCGTGGCCGCGTCGAGGAACGCGCGCCGGAAGGCCTCCTCGCTGGCCCGGAGCGCCTGGTCGCGTCGCTCGCGCTCGAGCACGAGCCGCAGGAGGTGGGCCGCCTGGTCGACGCACTCCTGCTCGTCGGGCCGCGGCCCCCGCGCCTGCCCGGGGTAGACCGCGAGGGTGGCGAGCACCTGGCCCTCGCCGCCGAGCACCGGGGTCGACCAGCAGGCGGGGAGCCCGTGGTCGCGGGCCAGGTCGACGTGGTCCGCCCACAGCGGGTCCGTGGCCGTGTCGGCCACGACCACGGGCGCGCGCCGGAAGGCCGCCGTGCCGCACGAGCCGGCCTGAGGCCCGACCTCGAGCCCGTCGACGGCCCGCACGTAGTCGTCGGACAGGCTCGGGGCGGCGCCGTGTCGGAGCCGCCGCCCGTCCGGGTCGAGCATGAGCACCGACGCGCGGGCCTCGTCGAGGACGTCCTCGAGGGCCCGCGCGACCTCGACGAGCACCTGCGCGAGGGGGCGCCCGGCCGAGATCGACTCCATGACCGCGGCGGCGCGGCGCTGGAGGCGCTCGGCCCGCTTGCGCTCGGTGATGTCCTGGGCGACCCCGGCCAGGCGGAACACCGCGCCGCGCTCGTCGCGGACCGGGAAGGCGCGGTCCGCGATCCAGCGCGTCGACCCGTCGGGCAGGACGATCCGGTACTCCTCGCGGTAGTCGCCCGAGAGCTGGGCCGGGAGCGCGGCCTCGACGCGCGCCCGGTCGGCCGGGTGGATCGCGTCGAGCCACCCGCGCGGGCGCAGGTAGAGCTCCTCGCAGGGCCGGCCCCAGATCCGCGCGTAGCTCGGGCTGACGTAGAGCACCTCCCCCTTCGCCAGGTCGGTCAGCCAGAACACCTCCTCGATGCTCTCGGCGAGCTGCCGGAACCGCTCCTCGGAGGCCCTCCGGGCCGCCTCGGCGGCCCGCTGCTCGGTCACGTCGACCATGAGCCCGCGCAGCCGCGCGGGCCGCCCGGGCTCCTGGACGAACGTGACGACGTCGCGGAGCCACACGACGCGCCCGTCCGCGGCGACCATGCGGCACTCGAAGGTGTGGCTCTCGCCGCGGGCGGTGTGCGCCCGGCACGCCGCGACGACCCGGTCCCTGTCGTCGGGGTGGAGGTGGCGCGCCCAGAAGTCCGGCTCCTCGAGCCAGCGCCGGAGCGGGTAGCCGAGCAGCCGCTCGGCCTGCTGGCTGACGAACGAGAACGTGAGGGTCGCGGCGTCGCAGTCGTAGACGATCCCCTCGACCGACTCGATCAGGCTCGCGAGCAGCGCGCGCGTGCGCGCGAGCTCGGCCGCGGCGCGCTCGCGCTCCTCGAGCGCGCCGCGGAGCCGCCGGTTCTCCTCCTCGAGCCCGCGGTCGGAGGTCACGCGGCGCCGCCGCCCGGGCGCCCGGGCGCCCCGACCCGCGCCGGGCGCCGAGAACGATCGCGTCGCCACCCCCCCGGGCGCGTCGAGGCCATGGCTCGATCCTGGCACGCTCGCCGCCCGGGCGCGAGCCGCCGGCCGGGGCGGGCGCGGCGGGGCCACCGCGGCCGCCGGCCCCGCGGGCCAGCCTTGCCTGGGTCCCGGGCGGGAGTAGGCTGCCGCCATGCGCCTGTTCTTCGCCCTCGAGCTGCCGCCCTCCCTCCGCGCCGCCCTCGCGGCCGCCCAGGAGACCCTCCGCGCGGCGGGGCCGGCCCGCGTGACCTGGTGCACCGACGCGCAGCTCCACCTGACCCTGGCGTTCCTGGGCGACGTCGACGACCCGGCCCCCTGGGTCGAGGCCGCGCGCGGCGTGGCGGCGGCCCACGCGGGCCTCACGCTCGCGCCGGGGCCGTTCGGCACGTTCGGGCAGCCGCCCCGGGTCGTGTGGGCCGGGCTCGCGGGGCCCGGCGTGGACGCGCTCCGGCGGCTCGTGGTCGACCTCGAGCGCGCGCTCGCGCCCCTCGGCCACGCGCCCGAGGCGCGGGGCTTCGCCGCGCACGTGACGCTCGGGCGCGTCCGCGACGGCGGCGGCGGGCGCGGGCGCCGCCCGCGCAAGCAGCACGGGCTCGACGAGCTCGTGGCGGCCGTGCGCGCCCTCCCCGCGCCCGCCCACCCGCCGTTCGCCGTGGGCGAGCTCGTGCTGTTCGAGAGCCGGCTCGCCCCGCCCCGGCCGGCCGAGTACGTCCCGCTCGCGCGCCTGCCCCTCGCCGGCGCGCCGGCCGCCGGCGCGCCGGCCGGCTGAGCCGCCGCCCAAGACACCCGACGCGCTCGCGCGCGTCCCTCGCACGGGGGTCCAGGCCCCCGAACGATCGCCCGGAGCCGCCATGAAGGTCCACGAGATCCGCCAGAGCTTCCTCGACTACTTCCGCGCGCGCGGGCACACGATCGTCGAGAGCGCCCCGGTCGTGCCGCAGGGTGACCCGACGCTCCTGTTCACGAACTCGGGCATGAACCAGTTCAAGGACGTGTTCCTGGGCACGGGGCAGCGGCCCTACCGGCGCGCGGCCGACACGCAGAAGTGCATCCGCGCGGGCGGCAAGCACAACGACCTCGAGGAGGTCGGCAAGGACGGCTACCACCAGACGTTCTTCGAGATGCTCGGGAACTGGTCGTTCGGCGACTACTTCAAGGCCGAGTCGATCGAGTGGGCCTGGGACCTGCTCACGCGCGAGTGGGGCGTCGACCGCGACCGCCTGTGGGTCACGGTGCACACGAGCGACGACGAGGCGCGCGAGCTGTGGCCGAAGATCTCGGGGCTCCCGCGCGCGCGCGTGCTCACGTTCGGCGACAAGGACAACTTCTGGGAGATGGGCGAGACGGGGCCGTGCGGGCCCTGCACCGAGATCCACATCGACCGCGGCGCGGGGCACGGCCCCGACACGGGCGTGAACTCCGGCTCCGAGCGGTTCATCGAGCTGTGGAACCTCGTGTTCATCCAGTACGAGCGCCGGGCCGACCGCTCGCTCGCCCCGCTCCCCGAGCGGCACGTCGACACGGGCATGGGCCTCGAGCGGATCGCGCAGGTCCTCCAGGGCGTCTACTCGAACTACGACACGGACGTGTTCGCGCCGCTCGTGCAGGCCGTCGCCGCGCGCTCGGGGACCCGCTACGACCAGGGCCCGTCGGGCACGCCGCACCGGGCGATCGCCGACCACCTGCGCGCGCTCGCGTTCTCGATCGCCGACGGGGCCATGCCGGGCCGCACGGGCCGCGGCTACGTGCTGCGGCGGATCCTGCGCCGCGCGAGCCGGTTCTTCCACAAGCTGGGCACGAACGAGCCGGCGCTCAAGGACCTCGTCCCCGCGCTCGTCGACACCATGGGCGGCGCCTTCCCCGAGCTCGGCGCGCAGCGGGACCTGATCGCGCGCGTGCTCGAGGACGAGGAGGCGCAGTTCCTGCGCACGCTCGACCGCGGCGTCGCCTACTTCGAGAAGGAGCGGGCCCGGCTGGCCGAGCAGGGCACGCGGACGTTCCCGGGCCAGGTCGTGCACTACCTGTTCGACACGCTCGGGTTCCCGCCCGACCTCACCGCGCAGATGGCCGAGGAGGCGGCCTACAAGGTCGACCTCGAGGGCTTCGAGCGGCTCCGCGAGGAGGAGCGCGAGAAGAACCGCGCGAAGGGCGGCTTCAAGGTCGACCTGTCCAAGTACAAGCACGCGCCGGTGACCGCGTTCACGGGCTACGAGCACGTCGCGGGCGAGGGGCGGACCGTCGCGGCCGACGCGCACGAGCTCGTGCTCGACGCGACGCCGTTCTACGCGGAGAGCGGCGGGCAGGTCGGCGACACGGGCCGGATCGTGACGCTCGACGGCGCGCACGAGCTCGAGGTCCACGACACGCGCAAGAGCGGGCAGGTGGTCGTCCACGTGGGCGAGTGGCTCCTGGGCGACCCGACGAAGCTCGCCCCGGGGACCCCGGTCATGGCGGCCGTCGACAAGGCGCGGCGCGACGCGCTCCGCCGCAACCACACGGGCACGCACCTGCTGCACTGGGCGCTCCACCAGGTCGTCGGCAAGGGCGCCGTGCAGAAGGGCTCCGAGGTGGGCGCGACGCGGCTCCGCTTCGACTTCGCGCACGACAAGGCGGTCGGCCCCGACGAGCTGCTCGAGCTCGAGCGGCTCGTGAACCAGCGGATCGTCGAGAACCACGCGGTCAGCACGGCGGAGATGCCGCTCGAGGAGGCGCGCGAGCGGGGCGCGATCGCCATGTTCGGCGAGAAGTACGGCGAGCGCGTGCGCGTGATCGACATCGCCGGGTTCTCCTGCGAGCTGTGCGGCGGGACGCACGTCGGGCGCACGGGGGACATCGGCGCGTTCAAGATCGTGCAGGAGGCGGCCGTGCAGGGCGGCGTGCGCCGGATCGTCGCGCTCACGGGCGGCGAGGCGGTCGCGCGCAGCCACCAGGACTCGCTGCTCCTCGCGCGCCTGACCCAGGAGCTCAAGGCGAAGCCCGAGGAGCTGCTCGAGCGGGTCCACAAGCTCCAGGAGGAGCTCAAGGAGCTGGCGCGCAAGCACAAGGCGGCGATGCGCCAGGCGGCGCCGACCTGGGAGGCGCTCGCGGCCGAGGCCGAGGACGTGGGCGGCGTGAAGCTCGTCGCGCGCGAGGTCCCGGGCGACGCCGACGCGCTGCGCGCGCTGGGCGACGCGTGCAAGGCGCGGCCGGAGCCGTGGGTCGGGTTCTTCGTCGCGCAGGGCGACGAGGGCAAGGTCCCCGTCGTATGCGCGGTCAGCGCGCCGCTCGTCGCGCGCGGCTGGCACAGCCGCGACCTGCTCAAGCCGGTCGCGGCGCTCCTCGGCGGCGGCGGCGGCGGCAAGCCGGAGCTGTCGTCGGGCAGCGGGCGCGACGCGGCGAAGATCCCCGACGCGCTGGCCGAGGCCCGGCGCGTCGTCGCGGCCAAGGCCGGGGCGTAGGCGCCCTCCGGGCCGGGCCGAGGGGAGGCGGCCATGGCGCGCAAGGTCCTGCTCCTGACCGCGAACGCGCGCAAGCTCGAGGAGTACCGGCGGCGCCTCGACGCCTACGGGCTCGCGGTCGAGCAGGCGCCGCCCGACGAGGACCCGGCGGCGCTCGCGGCGCTCCTCGCGGGCGAGGGCGTCCTGGCGCTCCTGCGCGAGGAGAGCGCCCTGTTCGGCCAGGACGGGGCGCCGCTCGGCGCGCTCGAGCACCTGGCCGTGGCCGTGAACCGCTGCCGGCTGCGCGTCCACGCGCGCGGGCCCGCGGGCGAGGTCGCGACGACCACCCACGAGCACGCGATCGAGGGGCACCTCGACCTCGACCTCCGCGCCGCGCCCGGCCCGGATCCCGGCGCGAGCGACGTCTTCGACTGGGACGACGTGTTCGTGCCCGCGGGGACGCTCCGCTCCTACGACGCCATGCGCCGGCGCGGGCTCAAGCTGTCGGCGCGGGACCTCGTGATCGACGACTTCGTGCGCGACCGGCTGTGGTACCGGCGCCCCGTCGCGCTGCGCTGGTCGGAGCTGCCCGCCGCGCGGACGGTCGACCTCGGGCTCGACCCGGCCGCGTTCCTCGCCGAGCACCCCGTCTACGCGCGGCTCCCGGGCGACCACCCGCTCCGGAACGTGCTCGGGCACGTGGTCGCCGACGGGCTGTTCTTCCGCGCGCCGCGCAGCCGGCGCGAGAAGAACTACTGGCTCCCGGGCCTGAACGCCGGCCTGCCGTTCGTGCCGAAGGGCGACGACGTGCACGAGGCGACCTACATGTTCCACGACCTCATGCACTTCGCCTTCCCCGACCTGCTCTACGACGGGGGGGCCACGCGCGCGCACCGCAACGTCTACGTCGTCCACCGCATGCTCAGCGAGGCCTTCACGCTCGTGCTCGCCGACATGGTGTTCGTCGACGCGCTGCGCGCGAGCGGGCTCGAGTACGACCTGGCGCGCCGGCGGATCCACCCGCTCTTCGCCTCGCTCGGGCTCGACCCGGCGAGCGACCCGGCGGACCTGCGCCGGCTCCTGTGGGCGAACGCGCGCTTCTGCCTCGCGGGCGACGAGGGCGAGTACCGGGCGCTCGCGGCCGAGCCGGCGGCGCTGGCCGGCTTCCGCGGCAAGTACGAGCAGTTCTTCGTCGCCGACTACCGCTGGACCGAGCAGAACTTCCGCTCCATGGGCGACCGGCTCGGCGCGCGCGCGCCCGCCTGGCTCGCGCGGACGGCGCCGCTCCGGGCGCGCCTGCGCGCGCCGGCGGAGACCGTGGGCGCGCTCACGGCCGCGCTCGCGGCCGAGGGGGTCGACGCGGGCGACCTCGACGCGCTCGTGGCCGCGCTGTTCGACCGCGCGTGGGCGCGTCTCGAGCCCCTGTGGGCCGCGCCGCCCTCGCCCGAGGAGGTCGCGGGCGGGCGGGGGCAGGCGTTCCTGCGCTGGGTCGTGGGCCAGCTCGCCCTGTGCGAGGTGTTCGACTTCGTGCCCGAGAGCGCGTACTGGACCGAGCGCCTCGTCGGCGCGCTCCGCCAGGGACCGCTCCCCGGCCCCGGACGGATCGCCGCGCTGCGCGGGTTCTTCGACCAGTACGTCGACCTGCTCCACGCGCGCCGCCTGATCTCGGCCGACGACCGCGCGGTCTACCGCGAGCTCTACCCGGCCTTCGCGCCCTGCTTCGTCGAGTACGACGTCGAGCTCCAGGCGCCGCTCGACGCGACGGCCCGCGCGATCGTGGCCTGAGCGCCGCGGGAGGCCAGCGTGGGGCCGACCGACCGGAGGGAGGTCGGCCCCGCGCGCGAGGGTCGGACCGGGGGAGCCGACGTGTACGGCTCCGCAGCTCTTCCCGTTCCCGTTCCCGTTCCCGTTCCCGTTCCCGCGGTCGTGCAGGGGCCCGGCCCTCTTCTTGCGACCAGGGTGAAAGCAGGGGTCGCGTCGCACCCACGCAACCGGTCCCCAGCAACCAGACGGGGGCCGCGGCCGGCGGCCGCGCGGCAATCGCCGCACGGCCGCCGACCTCAACCGCCGCCTGCGAGCGCGCGCTCGGCGGCGACGAGGGCCCGGCGCTCGTCGCGGTCGGGCCACCCGAGCTCCCTGCCGGCGCCGGCCGCGCGCCGCCAGGACCCGTGCTCGCGGACGTAGGTGACCCCACCCGACGCGTCGAACCGGTCGGCGACCGCGCGCAGGCCGGGGACGCGCTCGCCCGCGGCCGCGCGCCGGAGCGCGGCGAGCGCCTTGCCGCCGACCTGACGCTTGGCGACGGCCACGCGGGTGCAGGGCCCGTCGCCGCCCTCGCCCGGGCGGCGCCAGGCGCGCGCGAGCACGTCGAACCGGGGCCCGCCCCCGAGCCGCGCCCACGTCACCTCGAACCACTCGCCGTCCACGAGCTCGAAGGTCCGGCTGCCCCCGCCGCCGCCCCCGACCGGGACGACCTGCTCGACCGTGGGCGCGAGCCGCTGGGCGCGGACCGGCCGCGGCCGGCGCAGGAGCCCCGTCCGGGGGCACACGTAGAGGGCGTCGCGCCGCAGCGGCTGGCCCGCCCGCCAGCCGCCGGCCGCATGGACCGGGACGCCGCCCACGAGCTCGACGCGCGTGACGACGAGGTCGCGCTCGAGGTGCTCGCGGACGTGGCGCTGCACCGTGCTGTCGAGCCGGACCTGCGCGCAGACCTCCGCGAGGACGGCCGCCCAGGGCCGACCGACGCACGAGCCGAGGAAGCGGCGCAACGGGGCCAGGTTCTCGTTCAGGTGCTTCGAGCGCCCGCGGGCCCGCTCGGCCGCCGTCTCGCGCGCGGGCGCCTCGTCGTCGTGGCGGCGGGGCCGCGCGGGACGCCGCCCGTGGCCCGCCCCCGTCCGCGGGCGCTCGACGATCACCTTGGCCATGTCGGGGCGCATGGCCGGTGGACGCGGCGTAATGGGGGTGGCTGTCGCCGGGCCCGCTCCCCGCGTCAGCCCCCCGCGTGGGCGCGCTCGAGCGCGGCGAGGTCGAGCTTCGTCATCTGGAGCAGCGCGGTCATGACCCGGGCGGCGCGGGCCGGGTCGGGGTCGAAGAGCAGCGCGTTGAGGCGGACCGGAAGGACCTGCCAGGAGACGCCGTAGCGGTCCTCGAGCCAGCCGCACTGGCTCGGCTCGCCGCCCGCGCAGAGCGCGTCCCACAGCCGGTCGATCTCGGCCTGGTCGTCGCAGAGGACCTGCAGCGAGAGCGCCGCGGTGAAGCGGAACTGCGGCCCGCCGTTGAGCGCCGTGAACCGCTGGCCCGCGAGCCGGAACTCGACGGTCATGACCGAGCCCGGCGGGCGGCCGTGGACCTCCTGGCCGACCTCGGTGAAGCGGGTGACCTCGTCGACCCCGGAGTCGCCGCCGAAGACGCCCACGTAGAAGCGGGCCGCCTCCTCGGCCTGGCCGTCGAACCAGAGGCACGGCACGATCCCCTGCACGCTCGCCACGGCGCCTCCTCCCGTCGACGAGGCCCGGCGCGGCGTGGCCGCCCGGGCCCGGCCGCGACTACCCCCCGAGCCCGAGCGAGACGGTCACGCCGCCGAGGACGCCGCGGCCCGTCGTGACCTCGACCTCGAGCGACGGCGCGCCGTCCTCGTGGACGACGCGGGCCTGCGCGTCAGCGCCCGGGCCCGTGTCGCCCACGAGCCCGCGCGCGAACGAGGCCACGCGCCCGGCGGCGCCGTCGAGGCCGCCTGGGCCCGCGAGCAGGCGGTCGCGGGCGCGCAGCAGCGCGCCCGCGATCCGCGTCGCCACGAGCTGATACGGCAGCCCGCTCGCCCAGCGCGGCTCGTCGGGCGGCGCGCGGAAGGCCGTCGGCGCGTGGAGCAGGCGCGCCGCGTCCGGCGCGCGTCCGCGCGTCCAGGCCAGGACGCCCACGTCCGCGAGCGCCTCGACCGCCGTCGTCGAGAGGGCCGCCTCGACCGGGCCGGCCTCGGAGCCGCCGGCGCCGGGACCGGACGAGGCAGGGCGCAGCGGCAGGTCGGGCAGCTCACCCTCGGCCCCCGTCAGCCCCGACGGCCAGCCCGCGCGGCCGTGGCTCGCGGCGGCGCCTGCGGCCACGAGCCAGCCGGCGCTCCCCCACGGGAGGTCGGCCGGGTCCTCGCCCACGCGCCGCGCGTCGCGCTCGCCGCGCGCGCGCGGCAAACGCAGGAGCACGCGGTTCGCGGCGGCGACGAGCCAGCGGAACTTCGGGTCGCGGCGCGTCCCCTGCCACGCCTCGAGCCCGCGCTCGAGCGCGCCCGCCGGGTGGTCGAGGCGCGCGAACGCGGGCAGGTCCACGCCCAGGAAGCCCGCGTCGACGCCGACGACGACGGGCGCCTGCAAGGCCTCGCCGACCTCGGCCACGAGCTCGAGCCGGGCCACGTCGGCGGCCGTGCGCGCGAACAGCGCGTCCACGACGACGAGCGACGGCGGCGGCGGGCCGTCGGGCCGCGCGTGGCGCGCCGCGAGCCCGTGCACGAGCGCCGCCTCGGGCGCGTCCGGGTCCACGTCGAGCGCCTCGACCTCGACCCCGCCCTCGCGCGGGCAGCGCGCGAGCACGAGCTCGAGCCCGCGCCAGGCCGCGTCGACCTGGCGCGTCTGCGGGTGGCGCAGGACCTCGCGGACCTGCCGCTCGAGCACCTCGCAGGCGGCCGCCCGGACCGCGGCCAGTCCGTCGGTGCCAGGGGAGGAGCCTGCGGGGGCAGCGGCCGACGCCGGAGGGGGCGCCGGAGCGGCCGCCGGGCCCGCGTCCACCATGGCGAAGATGCTGTCGAGCACGGAGTCGCCCGACTGCGCGGCGCGCCCGGCCGCGAGCACCGAGTCGAGCGCCCCGCCGCCGGACTGGCCAGCGGCGGGCGCCGCGGCGCCGGCGGCGGCGCCCCCCCGGG
>JANJTH010000009.1 GCA_024711205.1 Planctomycetota bacterium
GCCGCGGCCGTGGCCCAGGCGGCGAGCACGAGCGCGCGACCCGAGCGGGGCGCGCGCTCGCGGCGCGGCCGGGGGGCCTCGGGGCCGCGGGCCGGGGTGGTGTCGGTCGCCTGGGGGTGCATCGGCGGTCCCTTCCCGTCGGTCGCCGGGCCTCCTCCCCGGGCGGGAGGTAGGGGGCGGGGGCGCGACCGACGAGGGGAGCGTGTCCCCCCGTCGCGGCGGGCGCAAGGTTCGACACCCGCACGCCCGGGCCCGCCGCGCAGGTCGGGGGCCCGCCGCGGCCGCGTCCGGGTCGGGTCCACGACGGGTCCCGTCCCGGGCCCCCCCGTGGACCCGGCCGAGGTCGTTCGCACGGCGCTGGACACCGTGGTAGAGTCGCCGCGTCGTCCCTCTGGAGGAGGAACCGTGAACATTCGTACGCCGCTTGCAGCCGCGCTCGTCGCCGCAGCGATCGGTTGCGCCGCGCCGCCCGCCCCCACGCGCGAAGGCGAGTGGGGCAAGCTCGCGGGCGAGCTCGAGCGCTTCCCGGTGCTCAACTCGTCGATCGCCTGGCGCCCGCTCTACGACGAGATGGTCGACCGGGGCATGACGCCCGACGTGGCGAGGCGCAACGTCCGCCGCGCGGCGCGCTTCGGCACCTTCCGCCGGGACGTCGAGAAGCTGCTCGAGGCGCACCCCGACGCGACGAGCCTCCAGCAGGCGCTCGACCTCCGGCACGCGGAGGCGCTCGACGCGCGCTACACGACGGGGAGCCTCCTGGGCTATCCGCACCCCCGGCCGCGCGAGCGCGCGCCGAAGGCCCCGGCGGCGCCGCCCGCGACGGGTGAGCCGACCGCGACGGAGCCCGCGCCGACGGAGCCCACGCCGACGGAGCCCGCGCCGACCGAGGGCGAGCCCACGACGCCGGCCGAGCCGTACTACCCGGAGGACTACCCCGAGGGTGAGCCCACGACGCCGGCCGAGCCCGCGACGCCGGCCGAGCCCACGACGCCGGCCGAGCCCACGACCCCGGCCGAGCCCGCCCCGACGGACCTGCCCGCGGAGCCGCCGCCCGCCGATCCGCTCGGCGAGCCGGCCCCCATGGATCCCACCCCGGTCGAGCCGCTCCCGAGCCTCCCGGGCGAGGACGAGCCGGTGGACGAGCCGGTCGCTCCGGCCCCCGGTCCGCTGCCCGAGGTGCTGCCGCCCGCCGACCCGCTCGACGTCGACGCGCCGCCCCCCGCGCCGTCGGAGCCCGCGCCGTCGGAGCCCGCGCCGGCCGAGCCCATGGACGGGGATCCGCTCCCGGACGAGCCGCTGCCCGACGAGCCGCTCCCCGACGAGCCGCTCCCCGACGAGCCGCTCCCCGACGGGGGCAACTGACCGTCCGGCGGTGATCCGGGCCTGCGCTCGTCGTGCAAGCGGGGGCGCCGCCCGGCGCGCCCCGCTGGTCGCCCGTGAGCCCGGCGTGGAGCCCCGGTCCGCGCCCGGTCCGGCGGCTCCGGCCCCGTGATCGAGTCACGCCGTCAGCGCTTCGTCGCGGCCGTCGTCCTCTTGGCGGCGGCGCTGGCGGGCAACGCCTACGCCGACTACCGGCTGATCCTCCGCAACCCGGCGGAGCTCGAGGAGATCGCCCGCGACGTCCTCGCGCGGCTGTTCCCCGACTACAGCCCGACCATGGCGGCGCCCGAGGTGTTCATCGCCGAGCGCCGCGCGCTGATCCGCGACCTCGTGTTCCACGAGCGCGAGGGCGGCCGGACCCTGTTCCGCGTCGCGGCCGTCGAGGTCGGCTTCACGCTCCTGCCGCCGGCGGTCCGCTCGATCGCGTTCGTCGAGCCGCAGGGGACGATCCGGATCGACCGCGAGGGGCGGATCAACTTCGACACGGGCGGCGACGTGGGCGGCTCGACGCCGACGCTCCCGGGCGCGCTCGAGCTCTCGGTGCGCGACGGCTGGCTCCGCGTCGTGAGCGAGCTCGAGGGCGAGCGGCGCGACGTGCTGCTGACCGACGTCTCGGTCGAGGCCCACGTGCGGCCTGACCTGTCCCTCGAGGGCCGGGGCGCGGCCCGGCTCGGCGCCCTGTTCGCCCCCGAGGACCCGCGCGGGTGGGGCGTCTCGACCGACGCGCGCGGGCTCCCCCCCGAGCTCCGGTTCCGCCCCCTGTTCCCCGCCCTCGGCTTCGCCGTGCGGCGCGACGGCGCCGGACGGCTCGACGCCGAGGTGGACGTCGAGGGCGAGCTGTCGCCGGCCCTGCGGAGCATGATCCCCGCGCTCTTCCAGCAGGCCGTGTGGGACGAGCTCGACCCGGGCGGGCCGTTCGAGGGGCGGGTCCGCCTCGGGCTCGAGGCGGCCGACGGCGACCCCGCGCGGCTGGGTCTGCGCGTCGCCGCGACGGTGCTCCCGCGCGGGGCGTCGGTCCGCCCGCGCGGGTTCCCCATGCTCCTGCGCGAGATCGAGGGGCGCTTCGAGGTCGGCGTCCACGTCCCGCTCGGTCCGGGCGGCGGCGCGCCCGACTTCCTCGCCGTCACGTGGGACGGGGTGCGCGCGCGCGCCGGCGCGACCGGGACGACGGTGTCGCGCGGGGCCGTCTACCCCGGGGGGCCGACGGACTTCGTGTCGCTGTTCGTGTCGGTGGACGCTCGCGACATGGCGCTCGACGAGGACCTCGTGCGCGCGCTCCCGCCGGACATCCGCGCCGTCTACCAGCGCTTCTCCCCCGAGGGGAGCATCCCGCGCGCGCGCGTCACGATCTTCAAGGGCCCGCACCTCGAGGATCCGCGCCTCTCGGTCCAGATCGACGAGCTCCAGGGCGCGATCACGGCCGCCTACGAGGACTACCCGATCCGCCTCCACGAGGTGCGCGGCCGCGTCGACATCCTCGAGGACGCCAACGTCGAGATCCACGCGGGCGGGAAGCTCGCGCTGGGCGGGGACGCCCGCGTCGACGCGCACGTCGTCCGCGGCGAGCTCCTCCACGTCCGGGTGCGCGGCGAGGGCGTGCCCGCGGGGCCCGAGCTCGTGGCGACGCTCTCGCCCGGCGTGCGCGACCTCGTGGCCGACTTCGACCCGCGGGGCGGGCTCGTCGACTTCGACGTCGCGGTCAGCAAGCCGCACCGGGACGCGCTCGCGGTCCCGCGCGTCGAGGTCGGGCTGCGCGACGTGACGATCCGCCACGCGGTCGCGCCGGTCCCGCTCACGACGACGGGGCGGATCGTGCTCGAGCCCCGCTTCCCGGCCGGCGCGCGGCCCGAGGACGACCCCTCGCCCGAGGTCGTCGACGTCGCGCTCGACGTCACGGCCTGGGCCCCCGGCGTCGAGGGGGTGCGCGCGTCCGGGCCGCTCGTCGTGCGGCCCACGGGCGGGCCGTTCGAGGGCGACCTCGCGGTGACGGCCGCGTCGGTCGAGCTCGACGAGCGCCTGCGCGCGGCCCTGCCGGCGGCGCTCCAGGCCGTGTGGGCGCAGGTCGGGCCCACGGGCAAGCTCCGCGACGTCGCGGCGCGCGTCGGCTCGCCCTCGCGCTTCGAGGCGACCGCCCGGGGCGACGGGCTCGGGGCCACGCTCGAGGCGCTCCCCTGGCCGCTCGCGGTCGAGCGCGTCTCGCTCGCGCGCGACGGCCGCCGGCTCACCCTGCGCGAGGTCGTCGCCCGCCCGGCCGGCGCCGCGCCTCCGGGCGCGGAGGCCCCGCCCGGCGACGCCCCGCCCGGCGACGGCCCCGCCGGGCTGCTCGAGGCGCGCGGGCTCGTCGTCGAGGTCGAGGACGGGCCGCCCCTCGTCGACGTGTCGGTCGTCGCTCGCGGCGTGCCGCTCGACGCGGCGTTCGTGGCGGCGCTCCCCGCGGGCCCGGCGCGCGAGCAGCTCGAGGCGCTCGCGCCCTCGGGCCCGGTCGACGCCGACCTCCGCGTGACCGCGGGGGCCGGGCTGCCCGCGCGCGTCGAGGGCAAGGTCGCGCTCCGCGGCGTCCGGGCCGACGTCCACCGGCTGCACCCGTCGCTCGCCGGGCTCGAGGGCGAGCCCGCGCGCGACCTGCGGGGCGAGCTCCGCCTCGAGCTCCCCGAGCGCGTCGAGGTCCTCGGGCTCGCGGGGGGGCTGCTCGGCGCGCGCCTGGCCGTGGCCGGCGTCGTCGACGCGGCCCCGG
>JANJTH010000046.1 GCA_024711205.1 Planctomycetota bacterium
CGAGGCGGCGTGCGCCGCGCTCCGGGCCGCGTTCGGCCTGACGCCGGCCGAGGGCCGCGTCGCCCTGCACCTCGCGCGGGGGCTGGCGCCCAAGGAGGCCGCGCGCGCCCTCGGGACGAGCCTGTGGACGGTCCGCTCGCAGCTCAAGCGCGTCTACCACAAGGTGGGCGTCGGGCGGCAGGCCGAGCTCGTCGCGCGCGCCGGGGCGGTCCTGCGCGGGGCCCCGGCGTAGGGCCCGCGCGGGTCAGTCGCGCAGGAGCGCGCGGGCGCGCCGCTGCTCGAGGATCGAGAGCGGCCCCCGCGCCGCGAGCGCCGCGGCCTCGCGGGCGGCCTGGAGCTCGCGCTCGGCCGCGGGCCCGCCGCGCTCGGCGTAGAGGGCGGCGACGCGCGCGTGGAGCGCGTCCGTGATCAGCCCGTCGTCGGGGAGGCCCTGGGCGCGCTGGAACCGGCGCACGCCCTCGCGGGTCTCGGCGTCGAGCACGCCGTCGGGCGCGCCGCAGGGGAAGCCCAGGAACGTGAGCTGCCGCTCGAGCCGGCGCACGGCCGGGCAGCTCGCCTCGCTCACGAGGCGCGCCTCGAGCGGCATGCCCGCGGCCGGGCGCGCCAGGTAGACGGTCTGCCCGCCCACGGGGGCCGTCGTCGCGCCGAGGCG
This sequence comes from Planctomycetota bacterium, assembly GCA_024711205.1. GTDB lineage: Bacteria > Planctomycetota > J058 > J058 > J058 > JANJTH01. Next base: position 653 of record JANJTH010000046.1, read on the forward strand.
CGCGGCGAAGCGCGCCCAGGGGAACGCGGGGCCCAGGTCCCACTTCTCCGAGCAGTCGGGCTGCCGCTGCACGAAGTTGGCGTGGCAGACGACGCCGCGCGCGACCCCGGCGCCGGCGCCGCGCGGCCACAGCTCGGCCAGGCGCGCGTGCGGGGGGAGGAGCAGGCGCGGGATCCCGAACGCGTCGCACAGCCCACCCACGAGGTCGGCCAGCGCGTCGACCTGCGCGTCGGGGTAGGCGTGCCAGTGCGTGATCCGCCGCGGCCCGTCCCAGGCGACCTCGCGGAAGTGGCGCGGGAGGTGCTCGAGCGCGTCCGCGGGCAGCGCGCCCACGGGCACGAACGCGGCCGGGTCGACGTTCGACGCGCAGCGCGTGCGCAGCGTCGGGGCGCCGCCCGCCCGCGGGACCTCGAAGCCCCAGCCGAGGTTCGCGAGCTCGATCCCGATCGAGCGCCGGTGGACCGCGGCCCCGGCCGTCGCGTGGTGGCTCCAGCAGGCCGGCGGGTAGTACTCGACGAGCGCGCCGTCGCGCCCGACGCCGAACGCCGTCGAGCCGACGCCCAGCACCGGCTTCGGCGCGACGGCGGGGGCCTGGCTCGACCACGTGACGTTGCAGGTGCCCCACCAGCCGGGGAGCCCGCCCTCGGTGTAGTGGAGCACGATCAGGTCCTTCGGCTGCGGCTCCGCGAACCAGCGCGTCGCGTGGGCGAGCTCGCGCCGGACCGCGCGCCCGCCCGCGCCCGCGAAGGGCGGGGCGGCGGCCGCCCGCGCGTGCGCGTCGCTGCCCGCGAGCTCGGGCGGGTCGTCGTGCCCGGCCGCGCGCCAGGCGTGGCCCGCCCCGCACGTGCACACCGCGCGCCCCGTGGCCACGCCCTCGCTCATGCCCTGCCCCCGCGCGCCCGGCGCCGTCGGCGAACATAGCGCCGGCGCGCCCGGCGGGCCAAGCTGGCCCCGCGAGCCGCGCTGGGCGCGCGGGCCGAGCTGGCGCTGGGGCGGCGAAGCGAGACGTCGGGCCCGTCGAGCAGGCGAGGAGGTCGACGCGCGTGGAGGTGCAGCTCGCGGTCGAGCGCGGCCCGGGCGGGCGGCGGAGCGCGTCGGTCGCGCCGGGGGCGACGCTCCTCGTGGGGCGGGGCCCCGGGGTCGGCCTCACGCTCGCGGACCCCGCCGTGGCCCCGCAGCACCTCGCCGTCCACCACGACCCCGCGCGCGGCGTGTGGGTGACCTGTCTGGGGGCGCCCGGCGGCGCGCGGCTCGCCGACGCGCCGCTCGCGCCGCGCGTCCCGACCGAGGCGTTCGGCGGCGACGCGCTCGCGCTCGGCGAGACGCTCCTCCGGCTCACGACGCTCGGGCGCGGCGCGCGCACGCGCGCGCGGCAGGCCGGCGCCGCGCGGCCGGTCGACCCGGTCGTGCCGCAGGACGAGCTCGAGGTGCTGCGCACGCTCGGCGAGGGCGCGAGCGGCGTCGTCTACGCGGCGCGCTGGCGCCCGCGCGGGCTGCTCGTGGCCGTGAAGGTGCTCAAGGAGCACGTCGCGGCCGACGACCCCGACTTCGAGCGCTTCGTGCGCGAGGCGGGCACGGCCGCGCGCCTGCGGAGCCCGCACGTCGTCGCCGTCCACGACCTGCGGCGCGTCGGCCCGCGCGCCTACGTGATCATGGAGCTCGTCGAGGGCCCGAGCCTGCGCGACCTCGTGGCGCGGGGCCCGCTCGAGGTCCCGCTCGTCGCGCGCGCGGGCGGCCACGTCGCGCTCGCGCTCGCGGCCGCCGCCGAGGCCGGGATCGTTCATCGCGACGTGAAGCCCGCGAACGTCGTCCTCGCGCCCGACGGGGCCGCGAAGCTGTGCGACTTCGGGATCGCCAAGGACCTCGAGGCGACCGCGCGCTCGCTCACGCTCACGGGCGTCGGCCTGGGCACGCTCGCCTACATGGCGCCCGAGCAGGTCGACCAGGCCCGGCACGTCGAGCCGAGCGCCGACGTCTACGCGCTCGGGGCCACGCTCTACCACCTGCTCGCCGGCCGCCCGCCCTGGCTCCCCACGAGCTTCCAGGACCTCGCGCGGATCCTCACCGAGGAGCCCGCGCCGCTCGCCGGGCTCCGCCCGGACGCGCCGCCCGCGCTCGTGCAGGCCGTCCACGCCATGCTCGCGAAGGACCCCGACGCCCGCCCGCCCGCCTGGCGCCTGGCCCGGTTCTTCCAGACCGGGGCCTGAGCGACACGGGATCGCCAGGCCAGGCCGAGCGCGGGGCGGCCCTCCCGCGAGCGCTCCCTCGGCCAGGCGCGAGGTCAGCGGCGAGCGCGCCAGCGGTCGAGGCGGGTCGCCAGCGCGACGGCGGCGTCCTTGGCCCGGGGCCAGCGGGCGACGCGGGCGGCGAGCGCCCGGGCGAGCCGCGCCGGGAGCTTGGCGCGCTCGGCCTGCAGGTCGTCGAGCGCGCGCAGCGCGCAGGCAACCCGCGCGAGCTCGGCCGCCGTGAGCGTCGTCGTGAGCCCCGCGCGGAGCGCGTCGATCCGGGCGCCGGCGGCCGCCCACGCGGCGCGCGCGAGCGCGTCGTCGCCACCTGGGCCGGCGCTCGGGCCGGCGTCCGCACCCCGGCTCAGGCCGGGCACGCGCACCGTGTTCGAGCCGTCGGCGCGCAGGCGGTACTCGGCGCAGGCGCGCTCGAGCTGGCACACGTCGGGCTCGAAGCGGGCGAGGAGCCGGAGCAGGAGCGCGTAGTCCTCGAGGCGGTCGTGTCCCGCGTCGAAGGCGAGCGGGAAGTCGCCGAGCCGGGCGCGGTCGAGCAGGAACGAGTGGATCGGCGCGAAGTTGTCCGCGAACAGCTCGAGGCGCGCGCGGAGGCCGTCGGGCGGCCGCCGCCCGAACCAGCGCTTCCGCTCGACCTGCAGGTGGCCGACGCCGGACGGGAGCGGCGCCGGCCGGAGCACGGCCTCGCGCGCGCCGCCGAGCGCGATCGCGCGGCCGGACGCCCGGAGCGCGCCCACGAGGGCCGTGTAGCAGCCGTGGTAGACCACGTCGTCGTCGTCGAGGAACGCGACGTAGCGGCCCGTGGCGGCCTCCAGGCCCAGGTCGAGCAGCCGCGCGCGGGCGTCCGCGGCCGGCGGCACGTCGGCCGCGAGCGCCCGCCGGGTCGCGCCGGGGCCCCAGGGCTGCCCCTCGAGCAGCGCCCGGGCCTCGGCGAGCGCCGGCGCGGCCCGTGCGTGCAGGACGAGCACGACCTCGAGGTCGGGGTGGTCCTGGAGCGCGAGCGAGAACAGGGCCTCGTCGAGGAGCGGCAGGCGCGCCGGGTCGGCGAACCGGACGATCACCGAGACCCGCCCGTCGACGAGCGTCACGCCCAGCGCGCCCGGGCGAAGGTGAGCAGGTGCTCGAAGTCGGCCACGCCGGCGGCCACGGGCCGCGCGGCGCCGGCCCGACCCGGGAGCGGCGGGAGCTCGGCCCCGGCCGCGAGCCCGCCAGCCCCGAGCCTGCTGGCCGCGAGCCCGCGGGCGACGAGCTCGCGCTCGGCCCAGCGCCGGAACCGCAGGCTCCCCCACAGGTGGCCCAGGCGCCGGGCCGAAAGGAGCGTGTGCCGCGTCCGGGTCGGGTCGGGCGGGCGGTTCAGGACCTCGTGGCCCACGAGCGCGCGCGGCGCGACGACGACGCGCCCGCCGCCCGCGCGCACGCGCCACGACAGGTCGACGTCCTCGCAGTCGAGGAAGAACCCCGGGTCGAACCCGCCGTGGTCCTCGAACACGCGCCGCGGGACGAGCAGGCACGCGCCCGAGGCCCACGGCGTGTCGCCCGTCGCCGGGTCGTAGGGCTTCGGGTGCTCCTCCGGGAACTGCCGGGCCTCGACGAGCGCGCCCGGCGCGGCCGCGGCGGCGGCCAGGAGCTCGCGCAGGCAGTCGCGGTGGAGCACGGCGTCCGGGTTGAGGCACAGGAACTGCTCGACCGCCGGCGCCGAGAACGCCCAGGCCATGAGCGCGTTCATGCCCGCGCCGAACCCGACGTTCGCCCCGGGCGGCCCCCGCTCGACGGCGATCGGCCAGGCGCTCGGCGCGTCGGCGGCCCCGTGGTCGCGCACGAGCACGCGCGGCCGCGCGTCGAGGTCGCGCCCGGCGAGCTCGAGCGAGCGCGCGAGCCGCGCGAGCTGCCCGCGTGGGTTGCCGTGGGTCACGACGCCGATCACGAGCACGCGCGCACGGCCTCCTTCCGGGGCGATCCCCGAGTCTGCGCAGGGTACGCGCGGGGGGGGGCGTCACGCGCTGCGGGGGCGGGGAACCTCGGGGCGCCGGCGGGGCGCGTCGGCGGCTCCGAACTCCCACGTCCCTGCCGCTGCGGAGGTGCGCGCCGACTCGGGGCCTCCGCGTCCGTCACGGCGCTTCGAGCAGGGCCGCCCGGTCGCCGAGGTCGACCAGGAGCTTCCGCCCCGACGGGGACCAGGGGGAGAGCGCGACGGCGGTCGCGCCCACCTGGGACCGCGCCGGGGGTTCGCCGGATCGGAGGCTCTCGACCCGGACCCACTCGGAGCGCCCCCGGCCTCCGAGTGAGGCGCGCAGCCAGCCCGACGGCGCGACGCTGGTCTGTCCGCCAGGCACGATCTCGGCCTCTGCCATGGCCTCGCCCGTGGCCGAAACGAGGACGCCTCGCCGCGCGTGCGGCAGGACGAGGTCCAGGCGCTGGCTCCTGGTCCCTGCCGCGCTCGGGCCTTCCCCTGGATCGTCGGCCGCAGGGCCTCGCTCTGCGGCGACGATCCTCCGCTGTCCGTCGGCCAGGCCGACCTCGACGACCGCGCGCTCCCCTTCGCCCAGAAGCACGGCCATGTGCCCGTCCCCGTCGGGCGACCACACCGCGTCGCGCAGGACCTGGGACCCGAGGTCACCGTCCAGGACTCCCGAGGGCGCGCCGGTGAAGCGGGCGCGGGACCTGTCGGTGCCTGCGAATGGAGAGACTCCCGACGATCGCTGAGCTTGCCGGCCGTGATCGTCGGGAGTCCCCGATGAAGCTCGTCGTCGAGCTCCTGCGAGCTGAGCGCCGAACGATCGCGAAGGCGCTGCGAAGGAGCAAGGACGCGGGGTCCGCACCCGTTGCTTGGCGGTCCTCGCCTACTCGCGTGGGGAAGGGTGCGTCCGGGCGTCGAAGGCGCCCGGCTGTGCCCCGTCCACGGCGATCGGCGCGGTTCGCCGGTACCTGCGAGACGGTAGGGCCGGCCTCACCGACGGGCGGAAGGACAACGGGGGCCGAAGATCGACGCCGACCTCCTCCGGGCGCTCGCCGAGATCCTCTCCAAGCACCCCGCAGACCCCGGCGGGGAGCGACCGACGTGGACCCGGGAGCTCCTGGCCCTCACCCTCGACCAGCTCGGAGTGGCTGAGGTCGGGGTCACGACGGTGTCGCGGGCCCTCGCGCGGCTCCGCGCCGAGTGGGAGGTCGCCAAGCCGATCGTCGGGTGCCCTTGGAGCGCCCGTCGTCGCGAGGAGCGCCTGCGCCAGATCCGCCCACTCGCGGCCCGCCGCAGGTGAGGGGAGGTCGTCGTCCATGCCGACGAGGTCGACGTTCACCTCGGCCCGAAGATCGGGCGTGACCGGAGCCTCCCGCGCCGTCAGCCCCGCGTCCTGACGCCCGGGAAGAACGCCAAGCGGTCCGTCGCCGGGCCCTCGACGCCAGGACCCTCAGGCTCGTGTGGGTCGCGGCAGAGCGCAAGAACAGCGACCTGCTCATTGCCCTCCCCCGCCGCCTCGAGGCCGCCTACCCGGCCGCTCGGAGGGTCCACGTCGTCCTCGACGACTTCGTGATCCGCTCCTCGAAGAAGTCCGCAAGGGCGCTCGCGGAGTCGAGCGGCAGGATCCGACTCCACTTCCTGCCGCCCTGCTGCCCCGACGACAACCGGATCGAGCGCCTCTGGCAGACCCTCCGCGCCAACGTCACCCGCAGCCACCGCCACGCCACCATGGAGTCGCTCATGGCCGCCGTCAGGCGCAGGCTCGAGCTCCCCGTCGCCCAGCGGACCGCCGCCGGTCGCGCCAGAAACCTGGCGAGGCGCCTCGCGTCCCGAGCCGTCGCTCGAGCGGCTCACCATCGTCGAATCCTGGACTCTGATTCAGATCGAGATCGCGCCGTCGCGGGGCGTCAGGTCGAGCCCGCCCCTCTCGAGCGCGAGGGCGAGCGCCGCCGCGTCGAGCGCCGTGCGCGGCGAGACCTCGCAGCGCGCGCCCGCGGGCGGCGCGTGGCCGGCCTGCGCGAGCCAGCGCGCGGCGCGCGCGCTGAGCGCCGCGCGGACGGTCTCGGGCGAGTAGGCGCCTGACTTGTTCTTGAGCGGCTCGAACTCCTCCTCGCGCTCGACCTCGAACGTCACGTGGCGCTCGGCCTCGGGCAGGAGGTCGAAGATGAACGACTCGAACTTGATCGCGTTCGGCTTGTCGGGCACGACGACGTTCCCGTCCCCGTCGACGAACGGCACGGCCTTGCGCGCGACGTGGTAGGGGAGCTCGAACCCGTCGCCCGCGAGCCGGGCCAGGAACCCCACGTCGAACAGGTGGATCGCCGTGTTCCCCGCCCGGTACACGAGCCGGCCGTCCGGCTCGCGCGCGCGCTGCGCGTCGGGGGGCAGCTCGCTGTACTCGACGACGGCGGCGCGCCCGTTGCGCTGGACGACGAGCCCGATCTTCTCGTCGGGGTCCGTCTTGCGGACGACCTTCGTCGAGACCTGCGCGCCCTCCTCGACGTGGGCGCCGAGGAAGGCCGGGCAGGCGACGCGGCAGAGCGGGTTGTCGACCTGGAAGTAGAAGAGCTGCGTGACCCCGCCCGCCACGAGCTCGTCGAGCGCGCCGGAGGTCTCGAGCGCGCGGAGCGTCCCGCCGTGCCCGTCGGGGCTCATGGCGATCCGCCCGCGCTCGGCCAGGATCAGCCGCCCCGCCGGGTCGGCGGCCGGGAGCTCGCGCTGGACGAGGAACCGCACCTGCGCCGGGTCGAGCCCGAACCAGGCGTTCGCGCGGAAGTAGTCCTCGGTCTGCCCGCGGTTCTCCTGCGACGTGAGGAGCAGCCAGCGGAGCGGCTGCCCGGCCCGGAGGCCGGTCGCCAGGACCTGCTCGGCGAACAGCGCGAACAGGCTCTTGCCGCTGACCGGACCGACCGGGAACGTCCCCTTGGGCCCCTCCCACCCGAGCCGCGTGCCCTGCCCCCCGGCGACCGTGAGGCAGGCGACCCGGCCCGCCTCGAGCTCGGCCCAGCCGCGGCGCTCGAGCTCGGCCCGCCGCGCGGGGGCCACGGGGTCGGTCCCCAGGCCGTCGAGGATCGAGGACGTCGCCGCGCCCTCGTCGATCAGGCGGCTCAAGCGCTTGAGCAGCTTGAGGTCGATCCCCCGGAGCTGGTCGAGGAGCGCGCGTCGGGCCGCGTCGTCGAGCGCGTCCCAGTGGTCGAAGACGTGCTGCTGCTCGGCCTCGTAAGCCTTCGCCACGAGGACCTGGTCCGCCTCGTCCGGGACCTTGAGCACGGGTCTCCTCCGGCGCGCGAGGCTAAGGGGGGTCCAGGGGAGCGTCAAGGGCGGCCCCCCGGCGGGCGACCTCCCGCGCGGGGTCCGGGCGGGCGCGTGAACCCGGCGCCGGCTCGGGCGTACGGGGTGACGTGGCCCCCCTCCGCCCCCCTGCTCGCGCCCTGCGCCCGCCGCGCTCCGCCCCGCGCCGGCCGCCCGCCCCGCGTCGCGCGCCGGGGGCCCGCCGGTGGCCGGCTCGCGTATCGTGTCGCGCTCGCCGCGTGGACCGTCGCGCGGCGCGGGACCCGAGCCGCATGGACCTGACCGGCGCCCACCCCCTGGGCCCGAGCCCCGACGGGGGCCCGAGCGACGAGGCGCTCGTGCTGCGCCTGCGCGCGGGCGACGGGGCGGCGCTCCGCGCGCTCATGGAGCGCTACCGCGGCCCCCTGTTCGGCTACCTGGCGCGCATGCTCGGCTCGGCCGAGGACGCGGACGACCTGTTCCAGGAGGCGTTCCTGCGCGTCCTGCGCCACGCCGACCGCTTCGACGGCGGGCGCCGCTTCCGCCCCTGGCTCTACGCGATCGCCACGAACCTCGTCCGCAACACGTGGCGCGCCCGCGGGCACCGCGACGCGGCCTCGCTCGACCGCCCGGTCGAGGAGGACGGGGCGTCGCTCGCCGCCCTCCTCGCCGGGCCGGCGGCGCCGCCGGCCGAGGGCGCGGCGCGGGCCGAGGCGGCCGCGGCGGTCCGCGAGGCCGTGGGCGGCCTGCCCGAGAAGGGGCGCGACGCGCTCGTCCTGTTCTACTTCCAGGGGCTCTCCTACGACGAGGTGGCCCAGGCGCTCGACGTGCCGCTCGGGACGGTCAAGAGCCGGATCCACAACGCGGTCGCGCGGCTGGCCCAGGCCCTCGCTGCGCCGGCGCCCCCCCGGGGCCCGGGCGGAGGTGGGGCGTGAGCGCGCCGGACGAGGGCCCGCCGGGGGGCGGCGAGGCCGCGTGCGCCCGGGTCGCCGCGGCGGCCCCGG
>JANJTH010000074.1 GCA_024711205.1 Planctomycetota bacterium
GGCCCCGAAGCCCGCGCCCGCCCCGAAGCCCGCGCCCGAGCCTGCCCCGGCCCCCGCGCCCACGGCGGACCCTGCCCCTGCGCCGCGGCCCGCGGGCGCCCGCACCTGCGGCTCGTGCGGCGAGCGGGTTCGTAGCGCCCAGGCCAACGAGTGCCCCGCTTGTGGGGGCCCGCTCTGAGGGGCGGTCGCCGCCTCGAAGACGTATCCCTCAGCCACGCCGGAGGTCCACCCATGAAGCGCCTGCGCTGCGTGTCCTTCTCGCTGTCCGTCGTCGCCCTCCTGGCAGGCTGCGCCTCGAGCGAGCCGGCCCCTGCGCCCGAGCCGGCGCCGGCTCCGACGCCAGCGGTCGCGCCCGCGGCGGCGGCGGACCCGCCGCCGCCGCCCCCGCCTGGCCAGGGCTCGACGGCCCGGCCGCGGGCCGGCAAGGCCATGGTGATCTTCCTCAACGGCTTCCCGCGCGAGGAGGCCGACGCGGTCACGGCCGCGATCGAGCGTCACGAGGACTTCGTGGACTACGTGCCCGGGGGCGGGAACGACCAGCGCGTCGTGCTCGAGCTCAAGTATCGCGGCACGGACGCCAAGCTGACCGTCTCGAGGCTCCTCCGCGAGCAGGGGATCCGGCACCACTTCAAGGCGCCGCAGCTCCCGAACCATCTCGAGGTCCACCGGGATCCGTAGGCGACGCCCGGCCGGATCCGAGCGGGGGACGACACCCCCTGGTCAGCCGGCCCGGTCTGCCTTACACCATGCCGCTGCGCGGCGCGGCGCGCCGAGCAGCAGACGCCCCCGGGCGGGGCGAGAACGAGGGGGGAAACGTGAAGTTGAGGGGACTCGCGCTCGCAGCGCTGATCGCCTGCACCGGCTGCGCGGCCAGCCAGCCGGCCCAGGAGCCGAAGCCTGACCCGGTGGGCGGGACGGGGATCCCGATCACGCCCGAGCCGGACATCTCGCTCCCGCCCGGGCACAAGTGGACGCCGTACCTGCGCGGGGCGTCGTGCATCGTGGTCCCGAGCGCCGACGAGAAGGTCAAGGACGACGAGCTCGCGGCGTTCGCCGCGGAGTTCGAGAAGCACTTCTTCGGCAAGGACTCGCCGTTCGTCAAGATCAACGAGAACGTGATGGCGAAGGCGGCCAAGCGCCGCGACGTGATGAGCTCGCTCCCGATCGCGGCGGGCCTGACCGAGGTCGCCAACCAGGAGGGGAAGGACTTCGCCGTCTTCCCGAAGCTGATCCTGAACGTCCGCCCGCGCAGCGACACGGGCCGGACGGACGTGGACGCCGAGATCATCGCCGCGGGCGAGGTCACGCTCGCCGGCTCGGCCAAGAAGGGCGCCCGGTCCCTCCCCACGGGCACGATCGAGCACAACCAGCTCACGAGCATGACCCGCCAGCGCGAGATGCGCCTCGCGCACGCCCGCGTGCTGGGCAAGCTCGTCGGCCTGAGCATGCTCCGCCAGCTCGCGACCGAGCTGAGCGAGGCCGCGTCCGAGAACTGGATCTACCTCACGTTCCAGAAGTTCTCGAACGCCGACAAGGACCGGATCCGCGACGAGATCCTCCCCGACATCGAGGGCGTCGACCCGGAGACCGGGATCGAGGAGATGAGCGCCATGGAGTCGTCGGGCCAGTTCACGATCAAGGTCCGGACGGCGACGGCGGTGAACATCATCCAGCGCGAGGTCACGGCCTTCCTCAAGGAGCAGGGCTGGCGGATCGCCAGCTCGCGCGGCTCGGGCGTCGACGGCAACGAGCAGATCATCTTCGTGCGGCAGTAGGCAGGGCGCGATGAAGACCCACCTCTCGCGCGCGGCCCTCGCGGTCGCGCTCGTCTCGCTCAGCGGCTGCGCCGCGAGCAAGTACTACGACGCCGCGGTCCGCTACCGCTCGAAGAACGCGCACGCGTCGCTCGAGTACCTGGCGCTGTGCCTCAAGGAGAAGCCGGACCACGAGGAGGCCAAGGCGCTCGCGCTCGAGGTCGGGCGCCAGCTCGCCGCGGACACCGCGGCGAAGCTCGACTCGCTCGAGGGCGCCGGGAAGTTCGAGGCGGCGGTCGCCGAGTGCGACCGCATGATCGTGACCTCGGACCTGATCTCGAAGCTGCCCGGCAACATGAGCGTGTTCGTCGACCCGGACCTCCGCGCGCGCGCGGCGGACAAGGCCGCGAACCAGTTCTACGAGCAGGGCGCGTCGCTCGAGTCCCAGGACCCGAAGGAGGCCGCCGTCGCCTTCCGGCGCGTGATCGGCTTCAAGCGCGGCTACAAGGACGCGCAGGCCCGCTACGCGAAGGCCCGCGAGGCGGCCATGATCAAGCTCGCCCTCCCGGCCTTCCAGGCGGGGACGGCGGACGCGCGCTCGCTCACGAGCGCGGCGAGCCAGAAGATGCGGGCCGCCCTCGGCGCGCTGAACATGGAGTTCGTCACGGTCGTGGGCGACGGCGCGCCCTCGGACGGGCGGATCGCCGGCCGCGTGGACGCCAACTTCCAGGACTCCGGGTGGCAGGAGGAGCGCAAGGCCCACCGCCACGAGGAGCCCATGTGGCAGAAGGACCAGTACGGCAACGTGATGTACGACCAGGGCGGGAACCCGATCCCCGCGGTCGACGGGGCCGGCAACCAGCTCATGGAGGTGTTCGAGGCGACCTGGAGCGTCTACTCGCGCTCCACCGCGGCGAACGTGACCGTGTCGTACCAGGTCGAGATGAGGGACGGCTCCCAGCCGGTCTCGGGCTCGCGCGACGGGAGCGCCAGCGACGCCAAGACGTACCGCAGCCAGATCCGCGGGCACGTCGAGGCGGTCCGCCGCAGCCCGACGCCCGGCGACCTCGACCTCCCCGACCAGAAGGTCGAGCCGCGGGCGCCCGCGCAGCTCGCGGCCGGCCTGATCGACGGGCCGTGCCAGGTCCTGGCCAAGCAGATCTTCGACCACTACCGGTGAGGAGGACCGCCATGAAGCACGATCGCCGCTGGAACTACCTCCTCGCCCTCGCGCTCACGGCGCCCCTCGCGGGCTGCGTGGACATGCGCGTCGGGCACCCGATCGACCAGGGCAAGGTCAGCCAGATCCTGCCCGGCCGGACCAAGAAGACGCAGGTCGTCGAGTGGTTCGGCCAGCCCGTGCGCACGGTCTCGGGCGACAACGAGATCGCCGTCTACCGCTACATGGACGGCGAGGGCGCCTGCCAGGAGCTGATCGTCAGCTACTACCAGGACACGGTCAGCGTCTTCTCGTCGAACTGACGCCGGACCGGACCCGGGGCCCGGCCGACCACGCCCGCGCGCGGTCGGCCGGGCCCCGCGCGCGTTCCGGGGGCCGGTCGACCCCTCGACCGGCCCTCGCCGCGCGGCCACCATGCAGGGCGAGCGCGCGCGCTCGTGGAGACGGAGGACGCCGTGATGCTGCGCAAGGTCCCGCTGCTCTTCCTCGCGCTCGTCGCCTACAACCTCGCCGCGGTGGCGGCGGGCAAGCCGCTCGAGGCGGCGATCGTCTCGATCGGGCTCCCCTCCGGAGCGTCCTGGGCGTTCACGCTCGGCGACCTCCTGCTCACGTTCGGCCTGGGGCTCCTGTTCGTCGAGGTGATCCAGTCCACGCGGACCTCGGCCACGTCGATCGTCAACCACGCGCTCTCGACCGTCGTCATGACGATCGGGATCGTCGAGTTCGTGACCGTCCAGAAGGCCGGCACGTCGGTCTTCTTCCTCCTCGTGGCCATGTGCGCGATCGACGTGATCGCCGGGTTCACGGTCACGATCTCGACCGCGCGCCGGGACTTCGGGCCGGGCCACGACCACTGAGGGCGGCCTCGGGCCCGCCCCAAGGTGTTAGGGTGGACCGACGGGCGCCGCGCGCCCGTCGGACGGAATGGCGGCGCCCGAGACCCAGAGCAGCGACGTCCTCACGGTCGAAGAGCGCTTCTTCCTCCACATCGCGCTCAAGAACGGCCTCCTCGACCCGGCCCAGGGCGACCGGGCGGTCCGCGCCTGCGTCGAGCGGGGCCTCGGCCTCGAGGAGGTCGTCCGCGGGCTCGGGCTCCTCTCCGAGGCCCGGATCAAGCAGGTCCGCGAGGCCATGGCCGCGAGCCAGGTCGTGCGGCTCGACACGCTGTTCGCGCAGGTCGCGCTCGCCCGGGGGCTCGTGGCGCGCGCGGCGGTCGAGCAGGCGTTCGCCGAGCAGCGCCGGCAGCGCTATCGCGTGCGGATCGGCGCGCTCCTCGTCGAGCGGGGGCAGCTCGCGCAGGCGGCCCACCATGCGGTGATCTCCGAGGTGATCCGCCGCCTGCGCGAGGAGGGGGCGGGCGCCTACTCGTCGACGGTCGAGCGGCGCGGGGCCGCGGTCGAGGAGAGCGCGCTCGGGCGGGCCGCGTCGGAGACGGGCCCCGTCGCCCGGCCCCCCCGCCCGCCGCCGCTCGTCTCCGGCTCGACCGAGGCGCTCCTGCTCCCCCAGGCCGAGCCGCCCCGGGCGCCCGCGCGCGGGTGGAGCGAGGACGACGGCGTGCTCGGGCTCGACGGGCTGGGGGGCGACGACAGCCCCGACCCGGACGAGGGGGACGACCTCCTGCGGAGCGCGATCCGGATCGGGATGTCGAGCAACGACCACTCGGGCGTGTTCCGCCGGAGCGACGAGGAGGCGCTCGAGCGCGACCTCCTCCTCGCCTCGCGGTCGGTCGATCCGGACGGCCCGGCCCCCGCCAGCCCGACCGCGGCCCCGCGCGGCGTCGTCGTCCGCGACCCGCCGGGTGAGACCCAGGAGGCGCCGGCCCCGCGGGCCAGCCCGCAGGGCAGCTTCGTGCTCGATCGGGACGCGCTCGCCCAGGAGCAGGGCTTCGAGCCGGAGCTCTGGGCCGCCCGGCGCCGGCGGCGGCTGCGGGTCCTCCAGGTCGCCGGCGCGGCCGTGACCCTCGGCGTCCTCGTCGCCTTCCTCCTCGTCGTGGGGACGATCCTGGGCAACCGCAAGCGGCTGGACCGCGCCCGCGCGCAGCTCGCCGCGACCGAGGCCGCGGCGGACCCGGCCGAGCGCGCCCGGCTCGCCGCGGCGACCCTCGACGCGCTCGCGGCCACGGGCGACCTGGGCGTGAACGACGACGTGCGCCGGTTCCTGCTCGAGCGGGCCCGCTGGCGCGCGCTCGAGGCCGAGGCGCTCGGGCTGCTCGCCGCGAGCCGCCCGGAGGAGGCCCGGGCCCTCCTCGAGGCGCGACGGCCTGCCTCGCCGCCCTCCGTCGCGCCCGAGCTCGAGGGGCTGCTGCGCCGCTGCGAGCGCGAGCTCCAGCTCGGGCTGGGCCGCGCGGCGGAGGCCCGCCAGGACTGGGAGGCGGCGGTCGCGGCCTACCGCACCGCCCGCGACCTGGGCGACCCCGGGAGCGTCGCGCGCGGGCGCCTGGACGCGGTGCGCGCCGAGCTGGCGCGGCGCCTCGAGGAGGCGCTGGCCCGGGCCCGGGACACGCTCGCGACCGCCGACGAGGAGGCGTTCGCGGCGGCGGCGAAGCGCTTCACCGAGCTGTTCAACGACCCTGGCGCGGCCGAGCCGCTCGCCGAGCTCCGCTTCCGTCGGGCGCTCGCCGGGGCCGCCGCGGCGCTCGACCAGGACGACCTCGCCCTCGCCCAGGCGCGCCTCGACGAGGCCCGGGGCCTCCGCCCGCGCGACCAGGCGGCGGCGCCGCTGGCCGACCGCCTGGCGCGCCGTCGCGAGCAGCGGGCCGAGGAGCGCCGCGGGCGCGAGGCCGAGCAGCGCGGCGACTTCGAGCAGGCGGCCGAGTTCTATCGGCGCGCCCGCGAGGTCGCGCCCGAGGCGGACCGCCCCGGGCTCGAGGCGTCGATCGCCCGCTGCCGCGAGGCGATCGCGCGGCGCGACGCCCAGCGCGCGCGCCGCGCCCTGATCGAGCAGGCGCTCGACCACCTCCGCGGCTCCCGGATCGCCGACGCGGTCGCCGCCCTCGAGCAGGCCGCCCGCGAGGGCCAGGACCCCCGCACGAAGGCCGTGCTCGACCTCGCGCGGCGCCTCGACGGCATGGTCTACGTGGCCCCGGGGCCGTTCCTCATGGGCTCGCGCGACGACGACCCGCGGGCGCGCCCGATCGAGCGGCCGCAGCGGCGCGTCGAGCTCCCGGGCTACTACATCGACGCGACCGAGGTCACGAACGAGGCCTACGCCCGCTTCGTCGCCGCGACCGGGGCGTCGCCGCCGAGGCACTGGACCTACGCGGGCCGCGGGCCCGACGGCGCCGTCGTGCGCAACGCCTACGACCCGGCGACCGCGCGCCACCCCGTGGTGAACGTGACGTGGGCCGACGCGCAGGCCTACGCGCGCTGGCGCGGCGGCCGCCTCCCGAGCGAGGCCGAGTGGGAGAAGGCCGCGCGCGGCGCCGACGGGCGCGCCTGGCCGTGGGGCGACGAGCCCCGGGCCTCGGCGCACGTCTCGCGCTCCGCCCCGCGCGCGGGGCCCGCGACGGCCCCGGTCGGCGCGCACAGGGACGACACGAGCCCCTACGGCGCCCGCGACATGGCCGGGAACGTCCACGAGTGGACGGGCGACGTCTTCGCGCCCTACCCCGGCGCGCCGCCCGACGCGCGCGCCAAGGCCCGCTCCCGCGTGCTCCGAGGCGGCGCCTGGCGCTGGCCCGTCGACGACGCGCGGTGCGCGGCGCGCGACGGCGCGGACGAGGGCTACGCGCACGAGACGGTGGGGTTCCGGGTCGTCGTCGAGGTCCCGCCCGAGATCCGCCCGCTCCACGCCCGGCAGGGCGAGTAGGGCCCATGGCGCGCACCTCACCCTTCCCCCCCGCCCTCGCGCTCGCCGTCGCCCCGCTCCTCCTCGCGCTCGCGGGCTGTCCCCGCGCCCCGGCCCCGGCGCCCCTCGCGGGCCCGCGCCCGCGCGTCGTCACGGCGGCCCCGGCCCTGGCCGAGCTGGTCTGCGCGCTGGGGGCGCGCGAGCACCTCGCGGGGGTCTCGCGCTACTGCACCTTCCCGCCCGAGCTCCAGGCGCTCCCCGGGATCGGCGGGGCGGTCGACCCGAACCTCGAGGCGATCGACGCGCTCGCGCCGGACCTGATCCTCACGCAGGCCCGCGACGAGCGGCTCGACGACCTGGCCGGCCGGCGGGCCTTCCGCGTCGTCCCGTTCCGGATCGAGACGCTCGCGGAGCTCCGGGCGGCCGCCCTCGAGCTCGGGCGGCTGCTCGACCGCGAGGGGGCCGCCCGGGCCGAGGTCGCCCGGCTCGACCGCGAGCTCGAGGCGGTGCGCGCCCGCGCGCCCGCGCGCCGGCCGCGGACGCTCCTCGTGTTCGGGCGCACGGCGGGCGAGCTCGGGCAGCTCTCGGCGCCGGGCGCCGCGACGTTCCTGGCCGAGGCGCTCGCGCTCGCGGGCGGCGAGAGCTGCGTGGCCGACCTGCCGGGGCACGCCTGGCACGTCCTCTCGCTCGAGGCCGTGCTCGCGCGCGACCCCGAGCTGATCGTCGAGCTCCACGCGGGCGCCGTCACCCCGGAGCAGGCCGCGCGCCTGCGCGCCGACTGGGCCCCGCTCGCGGGCGTCGCCGCGGTGCGCGAGGGCCGGGTCGCGATCGTCCAGGGCAGCGAGGCGCTCGTCCCCGGCCCGCGCCTCCCGCTCCTCGCGCGGAAGCTCGCGGCCGCGGTCGCGGGGGCCCTCGACGTCGGGCCCGAGGACCCCGGATGACGCGCCCTCGCCGGCCCGGGGCCCCCGCGCGCATCCGCCGCGCGCCCTCGGGTCGCCCGCCCGCTCGCCGCGCGCCGCGGAGGGCCCAATGAGCGCGCCGGCGCTCGAGGCCCGCGGGCTGCGCCTGACCTACCCCGGGGCCCCGCGCCCCGCGCTCGACGGCGTGGACCTCGTCGTCGCGCCCGGGACGCTCACGGCGCTCGTCGGCTGCAACGGCTCCGGCAAGAGCACGCTCCTCGCCTGCGCCGCCCGCCAGGCGGCCCCGGAGGCGGGCGCCGTCTCGGTCGCCGGGGCCGCCGCGCCCTCGCGCCCCGCGCTCGCCCGGCTCCTCGCCTACCTGCCGGCGCGCCCACTCGTGCCCCCCGACTCGACCGCGCGCGAGGTCGTGCTCATGGCGCGGCACCCGTTCGGGCGCGGGCTCCTGCTCGAGCGGGCGCACGACCTCGCGCGCGCGGACGCCGCGCTCGCGCGCGCCGGCGCGCTCGAGCACCGGGACCGCCCCTGCGACGCGCTGTCCTCGGGCGAGCGCCAGCGGGTCCTGCTCGCCCGGGCGCTGTGCCAGGACACCCCGCTCGTGCTCCTCGACGAGCCGACGAGCGCGCAGGACCCCGCGCAGGCGCTGCGGGTGTTCGACCTCCTGCGCGCGCTCGCGCGCGAGGGCCGCGCCGTCGTCGTCGCGACCCACGACCTGAACCTGGCCGCGCGCTTCGCCGACCGCCTCGTCGCGCTCGAGGCCGGGCGCGTCGTCTGCGACGCGCCCCCGGCGGCCGCGCTCACGCCCGACCTGCTCCGGCGCGTGTTCGGCGTCGAGGCCCTGTTCGGGCGCGACGGCCCCGTCCCCTACGCCGTGGCCCGCGCCCCGGCCGACGCGGCCCCCTCGGCCGGGACCCCGGCCGCGCCGCCGGGGACCGGGGACCTCGGCGGTCGATCGGCCACGAGCGCGGCTGCTCCCGGGGGCACGCGCGAGGCCGAGCCCCCCCCGGCCGCCCAGACCTCGATCACGGCCCCTGCGACCGTGAGCCCCGCCCTCGAGCCTTCCGGCCAGGCGTCGCCCGGGGAGGCCGCCGCGCGGGGCGCCGGGGTCGAGCGCGCGTCGGGGCCAGCCAGCGCGCCGGGCGACCCGCCCCCGCCGCGCGCGGGGGCGGCGCCCGAGGCCCCGGGTCGCCTGCGCCCGCTCGTCGCGATCGCCGCCTGCGCGCTCGTGTTCGCGCTCGCGCTCGCGCTCGCCCCGCGCGTCTCGAGCACGGGGCTCCTCCGGGCCCAGGTCGACCTCCACGAGCCCCGCGCCGCGTTCGGCGCGCTGGCCGGCGCCGGGCTCGCGCTGGCCGGCGTCGTGCTCCAGGCCGTCCTCCGCAACCCGCTCGCCTCGCCCTACACGCTCGGGATCTCGAGCGGGGCCGCCGTCGGCGCGGCCGCCTCGATCCAGGGCGGGCTGCTCGCCGGCGCGCTCGGCCTCCCCGGGACCTTCGCGGGCGCGCTCCTCGGCGCGGCGGCCGCCGCCGCGCTCGTCTACGCGGTCGCTGCCCGCCGCGAGCTCGCGGCCGAGACCCTGCTCCTCGCCGGCGTCGCGGTCGCCCTGTTCGCGGGCGCGGCGCTCGCGGTGCTCCACTACCTGGCCGACACGATCGACCTCATGCGCATGATCCGCTGGTCGATGGGCTCCCTCGACACGGTCGGGTGGGCGCGGGTCCGCCTGGCCGCGCCGTTCGTCCTCGCGGGCTGCGGGCTCGGCGTCCTCGTCGCGCGCCAGCTCGACGTCGCGTCGCTCGACGACCCGAGCGCGCGCGCGCTCGGCGTCGAGCCGGTCCACGTCCGCCGCCTGGCCTTCCTCGGCGCGAGCGTCGCCACGGCCGGCGTCGTCGCCGTGGCCGGGCCGATCGGCTTCGTGGGCCTCGTCGTCCCGAACGCCGTCCGCGCGCTGCTCGGCCCCGACCCCCGCGCGCTCCTGCCCTGCGCCGCGCTCGTGGGCGGCGCGCTCCTCGTCGCCTGCGACGTGCTCGCGCGCACGCTGACCTACCCGACCGAGCTGCCGATCAACGTGATCACCCACGCCTTCGGC
Organism: Planctomycetota bacterium; assembly: GCA_024711205.1. Classification (GTDB taxonomy): domain Bacteria; phylum Planctomycetota; class J058; order J058; family J058; genus JANJTH01. Next base: position 9,721 of record JANJTH010000074.1, read on the forward strand.
TGCCCGGCCTTCGTGTGGATCCTGCTCCGCCGTCGGTGACGCCGGGGCGCGGCGAGCCGCCCTCCCCGGAGGCGCGCCCCCCGCGCGTCGCCCCGCAGGCCTGCGCCGCGCGCCGGCGACCGGCCGGGCACCCGTTGCGGAGGCCGCATGGCTCGCGATAGGCTCGCCTTCGTGCTGGACGAGGGCTGCGACCCGCTCGCCTCGACGCAGGGAGACCCGGCGCCCGCCGGAGACGACCTCGCGGCGCGTCCGGGCCTCTTCGCGCCGGGGGCCGGCGGCGCGGCATCGGCGAGCCTCGGCCCCTACGAGCTCGAGGCCGTCCTCGGGCAAGGCGGGGCGGGCGTCGTCTACCGCGCCCGGCACCGTGAGCGGGGGGAGCGCGTCGCCCTCAAGGTCCTCCTCGCCGGAGCAGGCGCGAACGAGAAGCAGCGCGCGCGCTTCCGCCGCGAGGTCGAGGCCACGGCGCGCCTGAGCCACCCGGGCCTGGTCAAGCTCGTCGAACAGGGCGAGGCGAACGGGGTGCCCTACCTGGCCCTCGAGCTCGTCGAGGGGGGCACGCTCCGCGACGCGCTGCCGGCCCTGGAGCCTCGGGCCCTGGCCTCCCTGCTGTCCCGCGTCGCCCGGGCCGTGGCGCACGCGCACGCCCAGGGCCTCGTGCATCGCGACCTGAAGCCGGAGAACGTCCTGATCCGCCGGGCGGACGGCCAGCCCGTCGTCACCGACTTCGGGCTCGTCCGTGAGCTCGCCGGCGCGTCGGCCCTGACCCGGACGGGTCAAGCCCTCGGGACCCCCTACTACATGGCCCCGGAGCAGATCGGCGCCAAGGGCCACGGCCCCCAGACGGACGTCTGGGCGCTCGGCGTGATCCTCTACGAAGGGCTGTGTGGGCGGACGCCGTTCGCGGACGTCGAGGACGCGATCTCCCTGTTCCAGGCGATCGCCGGCCGCCACCCCGCGCCGCCCTCGGACTTCGCGCCCTCGACCCCGCCGGCCCTCGAGCGGGTCTGTATGCGCGCGCTCTCGAAGGACCCGGCCCTCCGTCATCCGGATGCCGGGGCGTTCGCCGAAGACCTCGAGGCCTTCGTCGAGGGGCGCGTGGCCCCGCCGGCTGCCCGGACGACGGCGCGATCGGCGCTCGTGGCGGCCGGCGGCGTCGTGATCCTCGGAGCGCTCGCAGCCGGCGCCGTCGTGGCCTGGACCCTGTTGCCCGAGGTCGGGCCCACGGTTGCCGCCGCGAAGGCGCCGGCGCCTGCGGAGGCGACCCCCGCCCCGTCTCTTCGAGCGGGGGGCGCCACCTCTGCAGCGACGCCGGACCTGGCCCCCTCGGGGGACCCGGCGATCGACCCAACCGAGGCGCCGAGGTCCGCGCCAGTGGCCCATGCAGCGATCCCCGGGCCGGCCCCGCCAGGGCCGGCCCCGCCCGAGTCGGCCCCGC
>JANJTH010000078.1 GCA_024711205.1 Planctomycetota bacterium
GAGCCCCCCGCCCGGCCAGGCCGGCGCCGGCGCCCAGGCGGCCCAGGCGCCGCCCGCGCCGGCGCCCCCGCAGGCCCCGGCCATGGCCTCGCTCCTACAGCTCATGGTGCGCGAGATCGCCGACATGGTCCGCACGGCCGAGCCCGGCACCGTGATCGTCGTGCCGCACCTCGACCTGCTCACGACGACGACGCGCTCCGGGCTCTCCATGGAGGCCAAGGAGGTGATCGCGCTCGTCTACGAGAACCCCGAGGTCGTGCTGCTCGGCTTCCGCGACCCCGAGTTCGAGCTCCCGCGCACGGTCGAGGGCGTGTTCGCGGCGAAGCGCGCGATCGTGGGGATCCCGCGCGACCGGCTCCCGCGCGTGATCCTGCAGCGCGAGGCGCGCAAGCTCGGCGTCGAGAGCTTCGACCCGTTCAGCCTCTACAAGTACGTCTCCGGGCTCAACGCCGTGCGCCTGCGCCAGGTCCTCGAGCAGTTCTCGGACCGGCTCGACTTCGACCCGCGCGCGCCCGAGGAGCGCGACCGGCTCCTGCGCGACATCCGCGAGCTGACGCGCGGCGCCGAGCTCGAGGTGCCCAAGATCGACCTGAAGGCCGACGTGGGCGGCTACGCCGACGTGAAGGAGCGGATCGAGAAGGAGGTCCTGACGCTCCTCCGCGCGCGCGACGCGTCGACCTCCGAGGCCGACGCGCGGCGGCTCGAGGAGCTGATCCCGCGCGGCATGATCTTCGAGGGCCCGCCCGGCACGGGGAAGACGTTCTTCGCCAAGGCGATCGCGACCGCGATCGACGCGACCGCGATCGTCGTCTCGGGCCCCGAGCTCAAGAGCAAGTGGGTCGGCGAGTCCGAGTCGAACCTGCGCTCGATCTTCACGCGGGCGCGCCGCGCCGCCCCCGCGATCATCATCTTCGACGAGCTCGACAGCTTCGCCGTGCGCCGCGGGAGCTACACCGGGTCGGGCGTCGAGCACTCGATGGTCAACCAGCTCCTGACCGAGATGGACGGGTTCCGCAAGGAGGAGCTCGTGTTCGTGATCGGCACGACGAACTTCGTCGAGTCGCTCGACGAGGCGCTGCTCCGCCCGGGCCGGTTCGAGCTCAAGGTCAAGATCCCCTACCCCAAGGAGGCCGACCGGCGCGAGATCCTGCGCGTCTACCAGCGCCGGTTCGGGCTCACGCTCCCCGACGACGTGTTCGAGCACGTCGTCCGCAAGACCTCGGGCTACGTGAGCACGGAGCGGCGGGCGCGCTTCTCGGGCGACCACCTCCAGGCGCTCTGCCGCGCGCTCGCGCGCGAGCGCGTGCGCCGCGGCGGCGACTTCGTGCCCGCGGCGAAGGACGTGGACGACCTGCTCGGCGAGACCTTCGCCCAGAAGACCCCCTCGAAGGAGGAGGAGCGGGTGATCGCGATCCACGAGTGCGGGCACGCGCTCGTGGGCGCGCTCGTGCCCGCGGCCGCCCGGCCCGAGAAGGTCACGATCGAGGGCGAGGAGGACGAGCCGAGCAGCTTCTACACGCGCTTCGACGCGGGCCGGCGCGAGGTCGTGTTCGACCGCCCCGAGGCGCAGGCCCGGATCGCGGTCGCGCTCGGCGGGCGCGTCGCCGAGGAGCTCGTGTTCGGCGAGCCGTCGGCCGGGGCGGCCGACGACTTGTACCGGGCCACGCAGCTCGCGCGGACCATGGTCGAGGCCTGGGGCATGGGCTCGACGACGGAGTTCTGCTGGGAGGAGGCGCGCGAGGGCGGGTGGCGGCGACGCCGGCTCTCGCCGTCCCGCGAGGCGCAGCTCGACCGCGACGTCGACGCGCTGCTCGAGGGCGAGCGGCGGCGCGTGCGGGCGCTGCTCGAGGGGGCGCGCGGCACGCTCGAGGGCCTGGCCGACCTCCTGCTCGAGAAGCGCGCGCTCGAGCGCGCGGACCTCAAGGCGTTCCTGGGCGCGCGCGGGCACGAGGTCGACTGGAACGACGCCGCCGCGCTCGAGCGCGCGGACGGCACGCGCCGGGCCCTGGGCCCCGGCGCCTGACGGGGGCGGCGCGCGTGGGGCAGATCGAGATCCGGTTCCGCATGAACCTCAAGACGGGCAAGAAGGACCTCCTGATCGACTTCGAGAGCGACGAGGACGCCATGCGCCACGAGCACGAGCGCGACCACCGGCGCGTGATCGAGCGCCTCGTCGGGCAGGGCGTGCTCCAGCCGGACGAGGTCGGCGAGGTCGTCGTCCAGCGCAAGGCGCCCGGCCAGCCGACGGCGGCGCCCGCCGAGCAGGGCCCGGAGGCGCAGGCGTCGGGGCAGTAGCCGCGGCCCCGGCGCGGCCGCGTTGCGAGCGCGGGGCCGGCCCGACATGCTGGGCGGGTGGCCGCGCGCGACCCGCTCGACCTGCCGGGGCTCGACACGTGGCTCGCGCGCGCGCTCCACGCGGCGGGCCGCCTCCCGGTCGCGGCGCTGCAGGAGGCGCTGGGTGTGGCCCGCGCGGGCGGGCCGTCGCTCGCGCGGACCCTCGTCGGGCGCGGTCTCCTCGGCGAGCCCGAGGCGCGCGCCCTCGTGGCCGGGCTCGAGGTCGGCGCGACGCTCGTCGACGCGGGCGCGCCCGCGCCCGACCGCACGCGCGCGGGCTGGGCGCCCGGCGCGGTCGTGGCCAGGCGCTACCGGGTCGAGGCGCGGCTCGGGCAGGGCGGCATGGGCGAGGTGTTCCGCGCGACCGAGCTCGCGACCGGGCGCACCGTCGCGCTCAAGACGCTCCTCGACGACGCCGACGTGGAGCTCCGCCTGCGGTTCGCGCGCGAGGCCGAGGCCCAGGCCCGGGTCGACGCGCACCCGCACGTCGTCGCCGTCCACGCGGCGGGGGTCGACGACGGCCGCTCGTGGCTCGCCATGGCCCACTGCCCGGGCGGCGACCTGGCGGCCCGCCTGCGGGCCGGGCCCCTCCCCTGGCGCGAGGCCGCCGCGCTCGCGCGCGACCTCGCGCGCGGGCTCGCGCACGTCCACGCGCGCGGCGTCCTGCATCGCGACCTGAAGCCCGCGAACGTCCTGTTCGACGAGGCGGGGCGCGCACGGCTCGTCGACTTCGGCCTGGCCCGCCTCGGCGACGGGGAGGCCTCGCTCACCGCGTCCGGCGCGCTGCTCGGGACGCCCGCGTTCATGGCGCCCGAGCAGGCGCTCGCGCGGCGGGTCGACGCGCGCACCGACGTCTACGGGCTCGGCGCGACGCTCCACGCCGCGCTCACCGGCGAGGCCCCCTTCGCGCGGGCCTCGGTGCTCGCGACGCTCGCGGCCGTGCTCGACGAGCCGGCGCTCGCGCCGTCGACCCGCGCGCCCGGCGTCCCCCCTGCGCTCGACGCGGTCGTCCTGCGCTGCCTCGCCAAGGACCCCGGCGCGCGCTTCCAGGACGCGGCCGCCCTCGCGGACGCGCTCGAGGCGGTGCTCGGCGGGCGGACGCCCTCGACCCGGTCCGGGGAGGCAGGGGCCGGCGCGGGTCCGCTCTTCCGCGGGCTCGCGGGGGTGAGCGCGCTCGCGGCCCTCGCGGCCCTGGCCCTCGTGGCCGCCGGCCCCGGCGGCGTCGGGGTCGCTCCGGTCGGACCCGCGAGGCCAACCGCGCCCCCGCCCGACGCCCCGCCGCGCACGGCCCTCGTCCCCCCGCCGGGCGCCGGCACGACGCCCGCGGCGGACGCGCCGGACGACCGCCCGGAGGCCGGCGACGGCGCGGGCGCGCCGACGGACTCGCCCGACGCGCTGCGCCCCGGCGAGGTCCTCGTGGGCACGTGCCCGGGCGTCGCCCGGATCGTCGGCCGGCGGCGCGCGAGCAACACGCCGTCCACGCGCGGGACCTCCGGGACGACCCTGGCCTGGGACGCCCGCGACGAGCGCGCCCTGCTCGTGACCGCCTCCTCGGGGCCGCCCACGGTCTGGGCGCTGCCGCGCGACGGAGGCGCCTGGGAGGCGCTCGTGGTCGCGCCCGAGCCGCGTCCGGGGCCGAGGACCCGCGCCACGGCGACGTTCGACCCCGTGCGCCGCCGGCTGATCCTCTTCGGCGGCGGCGTGACCGTGGGCGACGTGTACCTCCCGGTCCTCGACGACGCGCGGTGGGAGCTCGACCTCGAGGCGCGCCCGCCCCGCTGGGAGCCCGTCGCGGTGGGGCCCGTCGCCGGGCCCGGCCCGCGGTTCGAGCACGGCGCGGCCTGGGTCGGCGGCGCGTTCGTGGTCTACGGCGGCGGGGACCAGGCCGGCCGCCTCACCGACTGCTGGGCCTGGCGCGCGGGGGGCTGGGTCGCGGTCCCGCTCGCGGAGCCGCTCGCGAGCCGCCGCGCGCGGAACTTCGCGTTCGCGACCGACCTGGACGGGGGCCTCTGGGCCTTCGGCGGCGGCACCTCGCACGACGGTCAGTTCGACGGGCTCTGGTCCCTCGCCACCGGGCAGCGGGCGGACCCGACCGAGGGGCCCGGGCCCGGGCGCCGCACCTTCGCGACCCTCGCCTGGACGCGCCGCGGGGCGCTCGTGCTCGGCGGGGCCCGAGCCGGGCGCAGCGCCCAGGCCTCGCTCGAGGACGCCTGGATGTTCTCGCAGGGGCGCTGGGTGGAGGTCGAGCGGGGCTCGACCTGGCCGCCCTTCCTCCGCACCCCCGCGGTCGTGGCGATCGACGCCGATGAGCTCCTCGTGGCCGGCGGCTCTGCCCCGGGCGAAGGCGACGGCACGGAGACCTGGACGCTGCGCTTCCTCCCGCCGTGACGGCCGCGCGCCCCCGTTGCGTCGCGTCGGGGGCGGCGACACGTTGGAGGCGTGCCTTCCGCCGACCCCCTCGACCTCCCGGGCCTCGACACGTGGCTCGCGCGCGCGCTCCACGCCGCGGGGCGCGTCCCGCTGCCTGCCTTGCAGGAGGCCCTGCGCGCCGCGCGCGCCGGCGGGCCCTCGCTCGCGCGCGCGCTCGTCGGGCGCGGCGTCCTCGCGGAGGCCGAGGCGCGGACGCTCGTGGCCGGGCTGCGCGTCGAGGCCCCGGCGGGGCCCGCGCCCGCGGCGCAGGGCGCGGGCCACGCCGCGCGCTGGGCGCCCGGGGCGGTGGTCGCGGAGCGCTACCGGCTCGAGGCGCGGCTCGGGCAGGGCGGCATGGGCGAGGTGTTCCGCGCGACCGAGCTCGAGACCGGGCGCGAGGTCGCGCTCAAGACGCTCCTCCCGGGCGCCGATGTCGAGCTCCGCCTGCGCTTCACGCGCGAGGCCGAGGCCCAGGCCCGCGTCGACGCGCACCCCCACGTCGTCGCCGTCCACGCGGCGGGGGTGGACGAGGGCCGCGCCTGGCTCGCGATGGACCTCTGCCCGGGCGGCGACCTGGCCGCCCGCCTCGCCGACGGTCCGCTGCCCTGGCGGCTCGCGGCCGCCGTCGGCCGCGACCTCGCGCGCGGCCTCGCGCACGTCCACGCGCGCGGCGTGCTGCACCGCGACCTGAAGCCGGCGAACGTGCTGTTCGACGAGCAGGGCCGCCCCCGGCTCGTCGACTTCGGGCTCGCCCGGCTCGACGACGGCGGCGCCTCGCTGACCGCGACCGGCGCGCTCCTGGGCACCCCGGCCTACATGGCGCCCGAGCAGGTCCACGGGCGGCGGGCCGACGCGCGCACCGACGTCTACGGGCTCGGCGCGACGCTCCACGCCGCGCTCACGGGCGGCCCGCCGTTCCAGGCCGCCGGGGTGCTCGCCACGCTGGAGGCCGTCCTCCAGGCGGCGCCGACGCCGCCCTCGCGCCGCGCCGCCGACGTGCCGCCCGCGCTCGACGCCGTCGTGCTGCGCTGCCTCGCGAAGGACCCGGCGGACCGCTTCCCCGACGCGGACGCGCTCGCCGACGCGCTCGAGGGGGCGCTGGGCTCGGGCGACGGCGAGAGGCGCCGACGTGGCCGCGCGGCCGCCGTCTTCGCCGCCGCCCTCGCGGCCGCCGCAGGCGCCGTCGTCGCGACGGGGCTCCGTCGGTCGCGCCCCGCCGCGGCGGACGCCGTGGCGCCGCTCGACTCGCCCGCCACGGCCGCCCCCCCGCCGCCGGACGGTGCCGCCGGCGCCTCCGGCGAGGGCGGTCCCGACGACGCCGAGCCTTCCGCGGAGGGAGCTGGCGCGACGCGACACGTGACGACCGAAGGGCAGCCTCCGGACTCGACGTGGACGCCCACCGAGGACGAGAGGCGCCGCGGACTCCGGGCGGACGAGGTCCTGCTCGGCGCGGCCCCGGGGGTGGCGCGCCTCGCCGGGCGCCTCGTACCGACCAAGTCTCCCTCGACCTTCGGCACCCTCGGCGGGACCCTCTCCTGGGACCCGCGCGACGCACGGGCGATCCTCGTCCAGTCTTCGGACACGCTGCGCCCGACCGTGTGGACCCTGGGCGTCGATGAGGACGGCTGGACGCCCTTCAAGGTCGCCGAGTCGTCGCGCCCCCCCGCGCGGCTGGGCGCGACCGCGACGCTCGACCCCTCGCGTCGGCGCCTCGTGCTCTACGGCGGCGCGCGCGCCTACAGGGAGCTCCCGGAGGAGCTCGTGCCGTGGGAGCTCGACCTCGATGCCCCCCTCCCGCGCTGGACCTCCGGGCGGCTCGTCGCCCAGGCGCCCGCGCCGAGGACCGGTCATGGCGCAGCTTGGAGCGAGCGGGCCGGCGGCGTCGTCGTCTTCGGCGGGAGCTTCGGCGACACGAAGTATGCGGACCAGTGGACCTGGACCGCGACGGGCTGGCGCCAAGACGAGCTCCCGGCGCCGCTCCGGGGGCGCGAACGCTCCCTCCCCGGCCTCACCGCGGACGTGTCCGGCAAGCTCTGGTCGTACGGCGGCATCCCCCTGGCCGAGGCGCAGCTTCACCGTCTCGTCGCGCACGACGACGGCCTGGCGGTCGACGCGAGCTCCCCGCGCAGCCCCGGCCCGCGCGGCCGCCCGGGCCTCGCCTCGACGCGGCGCGGGCTCCTCCTCTACGGAGGCAAGCGCGCGAACGGGGAGGCGCTCGACGACGCCTGGCTCTACGCCGGCGGACGATGGCACGAGTTCGAGCGCCTGCCTGCCTGGCCGGCGCTCCGCGGCAGCCCCGGCCTCGTGACCGTGGGTCCCGACGAGCTCCTCCTGGTCGGCGGGGACGGGCCCAAGGGCAAGCCCTCGCGCGACACCTGGCGGCTCCGCCTGCTGGAGCCGTAGCCGGGGAGCGCCGGTGGCGCGCAGGCCGCGCGCGTCGGAGCCGTCGTCCGGGCGCTTCGTCGCGCTGCGCGGCGCCGGCCACCCCGGCCGCCTCCGACCCGGCCCTCGTTGCGTCGAGCCATGGCGGACGACACGTTGGAGGCGTGCCGGACACAGACCCGCTCGACCTCCCAGGGCTCGACACGTGGCTCGCGCGCGCGCTCCACGCCGCCGGGCGCGTCCCCGTGCCCGTCCTGCAGGAGGTGCTGGGGGCCGCGCGCGCCGACGGCCGGTCGCTGGCCCGCTCGCTCGTCGGGCGCGGCGTCCTCGTCGAGGCCGAGGCGCGCGCGCTCGTCGCGAGGCTGCGCGTCGAGGCGCCGCCAGGCCCGCAGCCCGGGGCGCCGGGCGCAGGCCCCGGCGCCCGCTGGGCGCCCGGGGCCGTGGTCGCCGGGCGCTATCGGCTCGAGGCGCGGCTCGGGCAGGGCGGCATGGGCGAGGTGTTCCGCGCGACCGAGCTCGAGACCGAGCGCGAGGTCGCGCTCAAGTCGCTCCTCGACGGCGCGGACGTCGAGCTCCGCCTGCGCTTCACGCGCGAGGCCGAGGCCCAGGCCCGCGTCGACGGCCACCCCCACGTCGTCGCCGTCCACGCGGCGGGCACCGACGACGGCCGCGCCTGGCTCGCCATGGACCTCTGCCCGGGCGGCGACCTCCAGGCCCGCCTGGCCGCCGGCCCGCTGCCCTGGCGCCTCGCCGCCGTGATCGGCCGCGACCTCGCGCGCGGCCTCGCCCACGTCCACGCGCGCGGCGTGCTGCACCGCGACCTGAAGCCCGCGAACGTGCTGTTCGCCGAGGACGGTCGCCCGCTGCTCGTCGACTTCGGGCTGGCGCGGCTCCAGGAGGACGGCGCGGCCTCGCTGACCGCGACGGGCGCGTTCCTCGGCACCCCCGCCTACATGGCGCCCGAGCAGGTCCACGGGCGGCGGGCCGACCCGCGCACCGACGTCTACGGGCTCGGCGCCACGCTCTACGCCGCGCTCACGGGCCGGGCGCCCTGCGCGCGCGGGTCGGTGCTCGCGACCCTCCAGGCCGTCCTCGAGGAGCCGCCGCCCGCGCCGTCGCACGACGGCCACGACGTGCCGCCCGCGCTCGACGCCGTCGTGCTCCGCTGCCTGGCGAAGGACCCGGCGGACCGGTTCCCCGACGCGGCGGCGCTCGCCGCTGCGCTCGAGGGCGTGCTGGCCGACCGCACGCACACGGGCTCGAGACCCGGGCGCGCCGCCGCCGTGACCGCGGCGACCCTCGGCCTGGCCGCGGCCCTCGGGGTCGGCCTGACGCTCCTCACGCGGCCACCCGCGCCGCCCCAGACCGGGGCGACGCCCGCGACGAGCGCGCACGACGGGCCCGTGCCCGGCGCCAGCGAGACCGGCGGCCCGCGCGATCCCGGGCCGATCGAGCTCGAGGGGTTCGAGGGCGAGCCGGTGGCGGCCCCGCCTTCCCCGCTGGCGACGGGGCGCCCGGGCTCGACCTGGAAGCCCACCGCCGACGAGAGCCGCCGCGGACTCCGGCCCGACGAGACCCTCCTCGGGGTGGCGCCGGGGGTCGCGCGCGTCGTCGGGCGCCTCGTGACGACGCGCTCGCCGCCCACCCACGGCACCTACGGGCGCACCCTCGCCTGGGACCCCCGGAGCCGCCGCGCGCTCCTGGTCCGGCTCGAGACCAAGGCGTCGCCGGTCGTCTGGACCCTGGACCCGACCGAGGACGCCTGGCGGCGTCTCGACGTCGCATCCGCCCCGCTTCCTCCTCCGCGGGTCGGGGCGACCGCGACGCTCGATCCACGCCGCCGGCGCCTCGTGCTCTACGGCGGCGCGCTCACGCACGACGCCGACCCGACCGAGCTCGCCCCGTGGGAGCTCGAGCTGGACGTGGCTCCTCGGCGCTGGCACCAGGGGACGCTGCTCGAGCAGCCACCGCCGCCGAGGGTGAGGCACGCCGCCGCTTGGAGCGCCCTCGCCGAGGGCGTCGTGATCCTCGGCGGGAGCACCCGCGACGTCGCGCAGACCGAGGGGAGGACCTTCTTCGCCGACCAGTGGACATGGACCGCGGAGGGGTGGCGACGCACTCCGCTCCCGGCCCCCCTCCTCGGCCTCCGGCGGAGCCTCCCGGGCCTGACCGCGGACGCGTCCGGAAGGCTCTGGTCGTTCGGCGGTCAACCATTGAACCAGGCGGCGTTCCACCACCTCCGGGCCCACGACGACGGCCGCGCCGCCGACGCCGACTCGCCTCGCCGTCCCAGCCCTCGGAGCTTCCCTCGGCTCGCCTGGACGGAGAGAGGCCTCCTCCTCCTCGGGGGCCTCCCGGGCCCCACGGGCAGGCTGGCGGACGCGTGGCTGTTCGTCGACGGGCGCTGGACCGAGGTCGAGCGCCTCCCGGCCTGGCCGAAGGTCGAGGGCACGCCGGCGCTCGTCGGCATCGACGCCGACGAGCTCCTCCTCGTCGGCGGCTCTACCCCGGACGGAGCTCGTTCGCTCGAGGCGTGGTTGCTCCGCCTGATCGACCCCTGAGCGACGCGCGAGGGCTGGGTCCGGCCGACCGACCGGAGGGAGGTCGGCCGGGCACGGCCCGAGCGCGGAGCGGACCTCACCCAAGCGACGCGCGAGGGCTGGGTCGGCTACGCCGGCGGCGGGCGGCGGAGGAGCGCGCGGGCGCGCGCGATCTCGGGCGCGAGCACGCGGTCGTCGAGGAGGCGCGTGACGCCGGCCGCCTCGAGCGCCGCGCAGGCGGCCTGGACGCCGCGGCCGGGGCGGAGCGGGCGGCGGAACCCGAGCCCCTGGTAGGCCGCGAGCAGCTCGATCGCGACGACCTGGCAGACGTTCTCGACCACGAGCGCGGCCTTGCGCGCGGCGATCGTGCCCATGCTCACGTGGTCCTCGCTGCCGGCGCAGGTCGGGATCGAGTCGACCGACGCGGGGTGGCACAGGACCTTGTTCTCGGAGACGAGCGCGGCGGCGGTGTACTGCGGGATCATGAACCCCGAGTTGAGCCCGCTCGACTCGATCAGGAACGGCGGGAGCCCGTTGCTGAGCGCCTCGTCGACGAGGTGGGCGACGCGGCGCTCGGCCAGGCTGCCGACCTCGGCGACCGCGATCGCCAGGTAGTCCATGACCTTCGCGATCGGCTCGCCGTGGAAGTTGCCGCCGCCGAGCACGAGGTCGGCGAGCGTCGCGGCCACCGCCGGCTCGCGCAGCCAGCGCGCGTAGGCGACGTCGTCCTCGGGGTCGAGCCCGGGCGGCGGCGCGGGCGGGAACAGGAGCGGGTTGTCGGTCGCGGCGTTGATCTCGACCTCGACCGTCTCGCGCGTGTGCGCGAGCGCGCGGTGCGTGCAGGCGAGGACCTGCGCCGCGCAGCGCAGCGAGTAGTCGTCCTGCACGGGCGGCGCGGGCGGGACCGCGTGCCCGAGCGCCGAGAGCGCGCGGACGACCGCGTCGCGCGCGAAGGGCGGGGCCGCGAGGTCCTCGCGGTCGAGGCGCTCGAGGAGCGCGGCCGCGCGCCGGCGGAGGGGCGCCACGAGCGCCGTGTAGCCGTCGATCTGCGCGCGCGGCGGGGCGCCCGCGTGCGCGAGCACACGCGGGTCGGGGCGGGCCTCCGCCTGCGAACCCGGGGGCGCGCCTGGCGCCTCGTCGGGCGGCGCGAGCGCGAGGAGGTCCGTCACGAGGGCGTCGAGCAGGCCGTGGACCTCGTCTGCGCCGCCGGCGGCGGCGCCAGCAACGGGACCGGCGCGCCCGAGCCCGGCCGCGAGCAGGTGCTCGCGGACCTCGACGAGCGCGGTCCGCGCGCGGCGGAGGCTCGCCGTGTTCAGGAGCACGTCGAGGACCTCGCTGCCCGCCGTGCGATCGACGATCCGCGCGGCCGTCGCGGCCTGGTGCGGGAGGTCGCGCACGCGGTGGAGCTCGGGGCGGAACGCGTTGCGCACGCCGCGCTGGGCCTCGAGGCTCATGGCGCACGCCGCCTCGGACCAGGCGAGCGCGAGGCCCGCGTCGTGGAGCGCGAGGCAGGCGAGCGCCGTCATGAACTGCGTGCCGTTGTTCAGCGCGAGCCCCTCCTTCGCCTCGAGCCGGAGCGGGCGGAAGGTCGCGGGCCGGCCGCCCGCCGTGGCGCGCGCCCAGTCGAGGCCCTCGCAGCCCGTGAACTCCTCGGGGCGCGCGGCGCGGATCGTCCCCGGCCCGCCCGGCCGCCCGGCGCGCTCGTAGACGCGGCCGCCGGGGTCCCCCATGAGCACGAGCGCGAGGTGCGAGAGCGGGGCCAGGTCGCCCGAGCAGCCGACCGAGCCCTGCTGGGGGACGAACGGGTAGAGCCCGTCGTTGAGCAGCGCGACGAGCGCCTCGAGCACGACCTGGCGCGGGCCCGAGTGCCCGCGGCAGAGCGTGTTCGCGCGCAGGAGCACGGCCGCCCGCACGACGTCCTCGTCGAAGGGCGACCCCACGCCCGCGGCGTGGCTGCGGATCAGGTTCACCTGCAGGCGCTCGACGTCGCCCGGCGCGATCGAGACGTCGCGCAGCTTGCCGAAGCCCGTCGTGAGCCCGTAGACCTTCTCGCCCCGCTCGAGCAGGACCTCGACGAGCCGCCGGCAGCGGCGCACGCGCGCGAGCGCCGCGGGCGCGAGCGCCACCCGCGCCCCGTGGCGGGCGACCGCGACGACCTCCTCGATCGTCAGCGCCTCCCCCGACAGCTCGACCCGCTCGATCGCCTCCGGCGCCCTGCCCATGTGCTCCCCCCGTCGCGGCGGAGGCTATCAGCCCCACGCCACGGCGCCGCTCCGGGCGCCCCCGAACGTCATAAGTCTCGACTTCCCGATTCCGAGGGGGGCCCAAAGGGCCCCCCTCGGAGTCGGGCCACGCTCTTACAGTCCCATGACGGGCAAAAACTTAGGTTGGGGGTGTCCGGCTCCTGAGGGACCCGTCTCCCTTGGGTTGGAGCGGGAGCCGCTCCGGCTCGCTGGAGGGAATGGACATGCGCAAGGTGCTCCGGTCGTTCGCCGTCACCGCCCTGCTCGTCGCGGCGCTCGTCGGGCGCGGTCACGCGCAGGACGTCAACGGCGTCATGCTCCAGGCGTGGTACTGGGACTCGCCCACGAACGACCCCGAGGAGTGGTGGAACAAGCTCTCGCGGCTCATGCCCGAGTTCCGGCGCATGGGGATCACGGCGCTGTGGGTCCCGCCCCCGTGCAAGGCCGCGGGCGGCGGCTTCTCGTCGGGCTACGACGTCTACGACTTCTACGACCTGGGCTCGAAGGACCAGCGCGGGACGATCCCCACGAAGTGGGGCCACAAGGAGAACCTGCTCAAGATGGTCGGCGTGGCCCACGCGAACGGGCTCGACGTCTACGCCGACATCATCGTGAACCATCGCGCCGGCGGCGACCAGAACGGCCGGAGCTACCAGCACCTGGTCGGCTCCGAGGCCACGGGCCGGCTCACCATGGCCCCCTGGGACTTCCACACCGGCGGGCAGGGCGACTGGGACATGGACCTGGCCGGCCTCCCCGACCTCGCGCAGGGCGTCCCCTACGTGCGCGACGGGCTCTACGCCTGGATGCGCTGGTTCGACAAGCAGACCGGCGTCGACGGCTACCGGATCGACGCCGTGAAGCACATGCCGCCCGGGTTCGTCGAGGGGCTCATGTACCAGGTCCAGGAGGGCATGGGCAAGCAGAGCTTCGCGGTCGGCGAGTACTACGACGGCAACCCGAACACGCTCCAGTGGTGGGTGAACGCGGTGAACCGGCGCTCGTCGGTCCAGGACTTCACGCTGTTCTTCAACCTGCTCGAGATGGCGCACGGCAACGGCTACTTCGACATGCGGCGCCTGCGCAACCGGCTCCAGGACGAGGCGAAGTCCGTCACGTTCGTGAACAACCACGACACGTTCCGGCGCGCGAACGGGCTGCACCTCTACCAGCGCGCGCACCTGGCCTACGCCGTGATCATGGCCCTCCCCGGCTACCCCTGCGTCTACTGGCAGGACCTCTACGACGACAACGGGGACATCCGGCAGTGGCTCGTGAACCTGATCTGGATCCACCACCACCTGGCCCGCGGGAACGCGATCGAGCGCTGGGCCGACGGCGACCTCTACGTCATGGAGCGCGAGGGCAACCTGCTCGCGGGCTTCAACGACAACGGGAACCACTGGCGCACGGAGTGGGTCAAGACGGCCTTCGGCCCGAACCGCCGGCTCCACGACTACGCGCTCGGCGTGGGCGACGTCTGGACGAACGAGCACGGCTACGCGCGGATCTCGGTCCCGCCGGGCGGCTACGTCATGTATGGGCCGGACGGCATGCAGGGCCGCATGCCCGACCCGCCGGCGCGCCGCACGCGCCAGGAGTACGAGGCCGCGGCCGACATGGACATGCGCCCGGCCGGCGAGTGGTGGAGCGAGCCGACGAAGTTCGTGGCCGCGAAGGACAAGCCGGTGTGGGTCACGGTGTGGTTCGAGGACCCGAGCGTGGTCGGGCACGTGGCCGTGTTCGACGACCAGGGGCGCCGCCTGAACCACGCCCGCGGGCAGCGGCAGGTGTTCTTCCCGGTCATGAACCCGCCCAAGGACGGCTGGTACCAGGTGCGGGTCGGCCTCGAGCAGACCGGCCAGAACAAGCGCTCGCGCTACTGGCTGCAGCTCGACTACGAGGCGCCGAAGGTCGACCCGGGCCTCGCGCCGCGCACGCAGAACTTCGACGTGCTGCCGCTCGTCCGCACGTCGACCGGGCCCTGAGCCGCGCGACCGGCGACCGGCCCGAGCCCGACCCGCGCGCGGGGGCGCGCCGCCGCGGCGGCGCGCCCCCTCGCGCG
>JANJTH010000100.1 GCA_024711205.1 Planctomycetota bacterium
CCTGCGCCGCCGGCGAGCGCGAGCGCGGCGCGGGCCCGCCGGCGACCGCGCGCGGCGGCCGCCGCCGCGGGGTCCTCGCCGTGGACGAAGCGCTCGAGGTCCGTCGCGAGGTCGGCCATGCGCTGGTAGCGGCCGGCCGGCTCGCGGGTCATCGCGCGCAGCACGATCGCGTCGAGCGCGGGGGGCACCGCGGGCGCGAGCGACGACGGCGCGACGACGTCGCCCTTGAGCACGCACGCGAGCACGGCCACGAGCGAGCCGCCCTCGAACGGCGTCTGCCCCGTGAGCAGGTGGAACAGCGTCGCGCCGAGCCCCCACACGTCGCTGCGCACGTCGACCGGCACCCGGCCCCCGCTCACCTGCTCGGGCGACATGTAGTGCGGCGTGCCCAGGACCTCGCCGGTCCTCGTGAGCGACTCGGCGGTGACCACCTTCGCGAGCCCGAAGTCGGTCAGGAGCGGGGCCCCGTCGCGCGCGCGGACGAGCACGTTCGCCGGCTTCAGGTCCCGGTGGAGCACCCCCTGCGCGTGCGCGTGCTCGAGCGCGCGCGCCACGTCGAGCATGAGCCGGGCGGCCTCGCCCGGCGGGAGCGGCCCGGTCCGCTCGAGCCGCCGGTCGAGCGACTCGCCCTCGATCAGCTCCATGGCGATGAACGGGCGACCGAGCGCGTCCTCGCCCCGCTCGTGGACCGCGACGACGTTCGGGTGCGCGAGGCGCGCGACCGACTCGGCCTCGCGGTCGAAGCGTCGGTCGGGGACGGCGCCCAGCCCCTTGAACGAGACCTTGAGCGCGACCTGCCGCCCGGCCCCCACCTGCTCGGCCACGTAGACGGCGCCCATGCCGCCGCGCGCGAGCGCGCGCACGATCTGGTAGCCCCCCACCCGGGCCCCGGGGGACAGGTCGCCCGGGCGGCCGGACGGGCGCGCGCCGTCGGACCCGGGGGTGGCCGGCCCCCCCGGCGCCGGGGCGGGCGCTGGCATGGGCGCGACCGTGGCGAAGCCCGGTCCGGGCGCGGCCGGACCGGGGCCGGGAGCCTGCGGCCCACGGCCCCCCGCGGCGAGCGTGCCCGCGGCGAGCGCCCGGACCGCGGCCAGAGCGGGCGGGGCGAGGACCGGTGACAGGGCGGCGAGCAGGTCGCACGGCATGCCCGCGGCGCGCAGCGTGGCCGCGCGCCGCGTCGCCGCGGCGAGCTGCTCCCGGGTCACGAGCCCGCGCGCGAGCGCCTCCCGTCCGAGCGCGAGCTCCTGCGGGGACCAGCCGGCGTCCTGGGGGCCGAGGGACACGAGGCGTCACCCTACCCGGCCCATGCGCGGGCCGCCCGCGTGCCCGTCGGCTCGTGCCGGACGGTAGGACCCGCGCGTCGCCAGGTCGGGGTGCGGGCGCGGCGAGGGCCGGGGAGCGCGACGACCGCGGCGCCGCCGGGCGACCGGCCGGCGAGTGCTCGGTCTCGTGCGCGCACCGCGCGGGCCTGGGCCGGGCCGGTCGGATCTTCGCGCCCGCGCTATGATCCCGGGCGTGAGCCAGACCTACGAGATCACGGTGTCGGCGTCGGTGCGCGTCGAGGTGCGCGCGGGCGACCGGCAGCGCAAGCGCCTGGTCCTGACCGAGATCGTGCCCCAGGACGAGCAGCGCGAGATCCTGCGCGAGCGCGCGCTCGCGCGCGGCTGGGAGGCGGACCCGAGCGACGCCCAGGTCCTCGTCCGCAAGCAAGGCGACGTCGAGGAGCGGCTCGACCTGCGCGAGCTCGCGGTCGAGGCGCAGGTCGAGCGCCAGGAGACGGTCGTGCGCGAGCGGACGATCGTCGTGCGCGGCGACCTCGATCGCGAGGCCCCGGAGGCCCGCCGCAAGCGCGAGCGCGAGCAGCTCGAGCGGCAGCTCGCGCCGACCGACGGCGAGCGGGCCGAGGCCGAGCGGATCCTCCAGCGCGAGATCGCCGCGCGCCTCGAGGAGACCGAGGAGGCCCGCGACCGCGAGCTCAACGAGCTCGTGCGCGAGGTCTACGCCGAGGGGCTCAAGCGCAAGGCCGGCCAGCTCGGGCAGGTCACCGAGGTCCGCGAGGGGCAGGCGGGCGACGACTACGAGCTGGTGATCCGGATCACCGAGTGACCGGCGGGCCGGGCGCGGGCGCGGGGCCTCGGGCGCCCGGCGACGCGGCCGGCGGCGGCGCCCCGCGGGGGCTGCCGCGCGCCATGTCCGCTCCGAGCGCCGGGGGCCCGCGCGCCGCCGACGTGGAGGTTCCAGGCGCGCGCGCGGGAGCCGGGCCCGGGGCGCCCAGCGAGCAGGCGAGCGGCGGTGCGGACGACGGCGCGCTGCTCAACCTGGCGCGCGTCGTCTCCTCGACGGCGGTCGAGGGCCCGGGGCTGCGCTTCGCCGTGTGGACGCAGGGCTGCGCGATCCGCTGCCCCGGCTGCTGCAACCCGCAGCTCTTCCACGACCGCCCGAACCGGCTCGTCGCGCCCGACGACCTGCTCGCCGAGCTCGACCGCGCGCGCGCGCGGCACCCCGCGCTCGAGGGGGTGAGCCTGCTCGGCGGCGAGCCGTTCGAGCAGGACGCCGCGCTGGCCCGCTTCGCGCGCGGCGTCCGCGCGCGCGGGCTCACGGTCATGTCCTACACGGGGCACTGGCGCGAGGAGCTCGAGGCGCGCGGCTCGCCGCTCCTCGCCGCGACCGACCTGCTCGTGGACGGCCCCTACGACGAGCGCCTGCGCACGACCGCCGTGCGCTTCGTCGGTTCGACGAACCAGCGCCTGCACTTCCTGAGCGACGCCTACCGCCCCGACGACCCGCGCTTCGGCGAGCCGAACGCGGCCGAGCTCCGGCTCACGACCACGGGCCAGCTCGTGCTGGTCGGCTTCCCCTTCGACCGCGTGCGCGCCGCCTTCGGCGCGCCGCCGGCCGAGCCGCGCGCGCCGGCCGCGGCGAGCGGCGACGGCGAGCGGTCGGGGTGAGGGCCGGCGGCCCGGCGTCCTCGCCCGCCGGCCGCTACTCGCCCAGGCGCAGCGCGCGCGCCGGGTCGGCGACGCGGCGCACGTGGAGCAGGGGCGTCCCGCCCGCGGGGTCGGGCTCGGACCGGAGCTCGGTGTCGAGCGTCGCGCAGCGCACCCACCCGTCCACGTCGGGCGCGACCGGCCGGAAGTCCGCCGCGTCGCGGACGAGGACCTCGACCGCGCGGGTCTCGCGGTCGACGAGCACGACCTCCGTGACGCCCACGTCGAAGTAGAACGGCAGCTTCGCGCGCGACGTGTCGCGCGGCGAGACGACCTCGAGCACGACGTCCGGGCCGCCCACGATCCAGCCGCCCTGGAGCAGCTCGTAGCGCGCGGGCAGGAGGAAGCTCCGGTCCGGGGGCCGGCAGTCGTAGGGCACGTCGTCGCCCAGCTCGGGGTGGACAGGCCCCCCCGGGGCGACGGATCCCCGTCGCAAGGTACGTGCGGCCGAGCCCCTCGGGCTCCCAGTGCAGGAGGAAGAGCGCGCCCAGGCCGTCGTTCAGGCGCCCGTGGCCGCCGTGCGCGGGTGGGACCAGGTGGAGGACCCCCTCCCAGACCTCGTCGCGCCGGTCGAGCCCGCGGCGCCGACGCTCCTCGACGAGCGCACGTGGGACCCGGGCCAGGACGGTGCTCTTGCAGCCAGCGTAGCGGCTCGCGCAGGGCGCGCAGCGCCTCGCGCCGGCCGCGCAGCGCCTCGCGCGGGGCGCGCAGCGCCTCGCGCCGGGCGCCGGGTCAGCGCGGCTCGGCGGGGCGGCCCTCGATCGCGGCGATCGCGTCGAGCGCCGCCTCGGAGACACCGGGCTCGGCCAGGACGGCGACGGCGTCGAGCGCGGGCAGGGCGTCCCTGGCCGCCGGGCCCATGCGCTCGAGCGCGAACAGGACCTCGAGCCGGACCTCGACCGGGTCGCGCCCCGGGTCGCGCGCGTTCGCCTCGAGCCGGGCCACGAGCGCCGGGACCGCCGCGGCGCCGCGCGCGCCGAGCTCGCCCAGGGCCTGGCTCGCCTGGACGGCGAGCGCGGGCGGGCCCGTCTCGACCGTGCGCGCGAGCGCGGGGACCGTCGCCGCGGTCACCTCGCGCGCCTCCTCGCGCGCCGCGCGCTGGCCGACGAGCAGGCCGAGCAGGAACCCCAACGCGACGCCCGCGAGCGCGAACCCGACCCCGCGGCCCAGGTCCTGGCCGGCGTCGGGCCGGGCGGCGCCGCCGGGCATGGCCGGCGCGGGCGCCTCGTCGGTCCGAGCCTGGCCGGCGGGCGCCCGGCCGGCCCCAGCCTGGCCGGCGGACACCTGGCCGGCAGGCGCCCCGCCAGCCCGGGCCTGGCCGGCGGACGCCTGGTCGGCCCGCGCCCGGCCAGCGCCTGCCCCATCTGCCTGAGCCTCCCCGGGCCCCGTGTCGCCTCGAGCCCGGGGCTCCCCTGCGTCCGGCGTCACGCCCCGCTCGCTCGCGTCGCCCACGTCGGCCCCCTCCCGCGCCGCGGCCCCCCGGCGGGCGCTCGCGCCTGCGCGCCCTACCGCAGCGTGAGCCGCCCCGCGGCCGGGTCGTGCGCGAGCGCGCGCTCACCGCGCAGGATCGCGAGGAGGTCGCGCCCGACGAGCTCGAGCCGCCAGCCCTGCAGCACGTCGCGCTCGGCCCCGGGCTCGCCCTCGCCCTCGCCCTCGTCGTCCCCGGGGCCGGCCCCGCCGGGGCCTGCGCCGCCGCCGCCAGGCGTCAGGTCCTCGCCGGCCGCGTGCGCGCGGACGAGCCGCTCGAGCGCCGCGCCGTTCACGACGACCTCGGGCGCGACGCCGGCCTCGCGCGCGCGCTGGCCGACCCAGGCGCGCAGGAGGTCGACCGTGGCCGAGACCTCGGGGCCGGCGCGCTTGCGCTCGGCCGCGGGCAGCGCGTCCTCGGGGAGCGCCGCCACGCGCTCGAGCTCGGCGAGGATCGTCGCGCCGTGGCGGCCGACCTCGTTGGGGTGGAGCCCGCGCAGGCGCTCGAGCTCGGCCTGGGTCCGGGGGCGGCGGCGCGCGAGCTCGAGCAGGCCCGCGTCCTTGACCACGAACCCGGGCCGCAGGTCGCGCGCGCGCGCCGTCCGCTCGCGCCAGGCCGCGAGCGCGCGCAGCGCCGCGAGCCCGCGCCGGTCGAGCCCGCGCCGCCCGCGCACGCGCCGCCAGGCCTCCTCCTCGGGCGGCGCCACGTAGCGCGCCGGGTCCGTGAGCGGGCGCATCTCGTCCTCGGCCCAGGCCCGCCGGCCGGCCTCCTCGAGCAGGCCGAGCAGGCGCTCGTGCACGTCGAGCAGCGGGACCACGTCGAGCAGCGCGTACTCGACCTGCTCGGGGCGCAGCGGCCGCCGCGTCCAGTCCGACCACTGCTCCGCCTTGTCGAGCTTGCGCCCGAGCAGGCCCTCGACGAGGTTCGCGTAGCCGACCTGCTGCCCGAAGCCCGCGAGCGCCGCCGCCCGCTGCGTGTCGAACACCTGCGGCACGGGCGCGCCGCGCCAGTCGTGCAGGATCTGCAGGTCGGTCGTCCCGGCGTGGAGCACCTTGAGCCGCCCCGGCTCGTGGAGGAGCGCCACGAGCGGGCCCGGGTCGACCGCGAGCGGGTCGACCGCCCAGGCCACGACCTCGCCTGCCGCCGTCCGGCCCGCCACCTGCAGGAGCGCGAGCCGCGGCGCGTAGGTCCGCTCCCACAGGAACTCGGTGTCGACCGCCAGGCGGTCGCAGCCCGCGAGCGCGTCCACCGCCGCGCCGAGCCGGGCGTCGTCCACGATCAGCCGCGCGTCGCCGTCCACGGGGTCCCCCCTCGCGCCCCTCGGCGCTGCCCTCGGGCGCAGACCGCCCCGCCCTGGGCTGGGCGCGGCCCTCGGGCGCCGCTCGTCGGTTCTCCGCTCCGCGCTCAGTCCTCGCGGAGCTTGCCCACGAAGTCCGCCCAGCGCGCCTCGAGCGCGGCCAGGTCCGTCTTGCCGAACGACGCGTCGAACGCCTCGCGCGCCGTCTTCTTCTTCTTGAGCGCCAGGAAGTAGTCGCGCAGCAGCGGGAAGTAGGCCCGCTCCTCCGCCTCGGCCAGGAAGTACACCATGCTCCAGGCCTGCGCGTAGTGCTGCCCCGCCATGCTCGGCTCGTACATCTCGGCCTGCGTCATGTTCATGAGCCGCTCGAACGGGACGGTCCGCTTGCGCGCGATCATCTGCTGGACCGTCCGCAGCCGCCACGGGTTCGGGCGCGTGCGCATGCCCTCGACCCGCCCCTCCTTGGCGTACCTCGAGGGGCCGAAGTAGTCGGCGAGGCCCTCGTTGAACCACTGCGGCGCGTCGATCGAGAGGATCGAGTCGAGGAACTGGTGGAAGCCCTCGTGGTAGAGCACGAGCCAGGTGTCGTCGGGCTTCTCGTAGCGGAACAGGAAGAGCTGCTTGAACTGCGGGTCGTAGTGCCCGCCCGCCCCCTGCGGCCCGCCGTTCTGGTGGTACTCGGCCTTCGAGCCGAACACGACGATCACGTACTTGCGCCCGCGCGGGCCCGACTCCTTGAACAGCGCCTCGTAGAGCCGGCGGATCAGCTCGGCCTGGCGCGAGAGCTCGTCGGCGAACGCCTGGTCGACGTTCGTGTGCACGACGTAGTTCTTCGACTCGGCCGTGAACTTGTTCGGCCAGTCCGGCCCGTCGAGCGCGAGCCGGAGCCGCTTCTCGAGCGCCGCGAGCTCGGCGTCCTTCGGCGCGAGCTCGAGGCCCCGCGCGGCGTCGGCCCGGGCCTCGGCCCAGCGCTGCTTCGCGACCCGCAGCAGGCAGCGCATCTTGTAGGCCTGCGCGTAGTCGGGGGCGAGCTTCACCGCCTCGTCGTAGGCCTGCTCGGCCTTCTTGTCCTGGTCCGTCCAGCGGTAGGCGTCGCCGAGCTCGACCCACGCCTCGTGGAAGCCCTTGTGGATCGCGGTCGCGGCCTCGAGCCGCTGCACGGCGACGTCGTTGCGGGTCACGAGCTGGTAGGCGATCCCCAGGTAGTAGAGCGGGAGCGCGAGCCCCTTCTCGCGGGCGCGCACGGACTCGAGCTCGGTGATCGCCGCGTCGAGCTCGGGCCGGGCCTGCGCGACCTTGCCCGCGCGGACCTGCGCGAACGCCCGCTCGAAGCGCGCGATCGCGCCCTCGAGCTGGGTCCGGGCGGCCCCGCCCACGAACGGCGGGATCTGCAGGTTCGGCCCCTTCTCGGCCTCGGCCGCCGCCCCGGGGGTCGGCGGCGCCGGCGGCGGCGCGTGGGGCGCCGCGCCCGGCTCGGCGTCCTGGGCGC
>JANJTH010000204.1 GCA_024711205.1 Planctomycetota bacterium
GCGCGAGCCCCACCGCGAGCGCCGCCGCGGCGGCGCCCGCGGCGGCGAGCGCGCTCGCCGGCGCCAGCGGCGCGCCCGTGAGCGCCGCGCGCCAGGTCTCGGCCAGGTGACCGAGGGGGTTCAGGGCCGGGAGCGCGGCCCACGGCGCGGGCACGAGCGCCGCTGGGTAGGCGATCGGCGTCGCGAGGAACACGATCGGCAGGACGGCCGGCACGAGCTGCGCGACGTCGCGGTAGCAGGCGCAGAGCGCGCTCGTCGCGAGCGCGAGGCCGAGCACGAGCGCGCCCTGGAGCGCGAAGGCGAGCGGCAGGAGCGCGAGCGCCTGCGACGGCGGCGCGCCGAGCGCCCACAGCGCGGCGACGAGCACGGGCAGCCCGAGCGCGAAGTGCGCGCCCGTGGCGAGCGTCGTGACGACCGGCGAGACCGCGGGCGGGAACGCGGCCTGCCGGACGAACGGCGCGTCGCCCAGGATCGACGTCGTGCCGATCGCGACCCCCTGCGCGAGCCAGGTCCAGGGGAGGAGCCCGGCCGCGAGGAACGCCCCGTAGTCGGGCACGTCGAGCCGGGCCACGACCCCGAACGCGAGGCCGTGCGCGAGGAGGAGCGCGAGCGGGTGGAGCCACGACCACACCCAGCCGAGCGCCGTCCCGCGGTAGCGCGTGACGAGCGCGCGCCGCGCGAGCGCGAGGACGAGCGCGCGCCGCGACCAGCAGTCCCGCACGACCTCGAGCACGCCGCCCTCACCCCCGGGACGCGCACGCCGTCGCGCCCCGGCCTGGGCCGGGCGCGTTCGCCGGCCCTTGGGAGGGCGGAGCCTACCGCGCCCCGACCCCGTCGGAGCGGTCCCCACCGGCACCCACACCGGCCCCCGCAGGGCCCGTGAACTTTGCCATCCCGGGCTCGAAGCCCCCGCCCGGCGACCCATCCGCGCCATCGCAGGGGGCCTCACGGGCTCACCCGCCCTTCGGCTCTCGCGGCAGACTTCTTGATCGACAGTCAGTTACGCCGTCAAGCCCCCCTCGGCCGAGGCGGGGTTGTGCCCGGGGGCCCGCGCGGCTACAAAGGGGGACAGGTGGGGTGAAGTGGGGACGAGCAGCGAGCTCGTCCCGGCCCGAAGGGGGCTCGTGGGGGAGCCGGGGGACGAGCGGGGCGCCGGGGACAAGGGCACGGGGGTGCCCTTGAACCTGCTCGGCACGCACCGCCACGCCCTCGACGACAAGCGGCGCGTGGCCGTCCCCAAGGCGTTCCGCGAGGCGGTCGAGGCGGCCGGGCAGGGGGAGGGCTACGTGGTGTGTCGATCGCTCGGCGGCGACGCGTGCCTGGCCCTCTACACCGTGAGCGGCTTCCAGGCCGCCCTCGCCAAGCTCGAGGGCATGCGCGACGAGGTGCTCGGCGTGGGCACGAAGGACGTGCGCGCCTACCTGCGCAAGGTGCACATGTCGGCCACGACGGCGGTCCTCGACCGCCAGGGCCGGATCACGCTCCGCGACGACCAGTGCCAGCTCGCCGGGATCGACCGCGAGGTCGTGTTCGTCGGCGTGGGCGGCTCGGCCGAGATCTGGGCGCCGGAGCGCCTCGACGCGGACGACCAGGACTTCGGGAGCCTCGCGCAGCGGATCTTCGCGTGAGGCCGGATCACAGGGGCGACGAGCGGGGCCCGGGCAGGCGCGGCGGCGGCGCGGGCGAGGAGGCGGACGACATGGAGCGGCGAGACTGGCAGAGCGCGGCCCACCGGCGGAACCAGGCGGAGAGCGAGCAGCTCGAGCACCTCATGCGGAGCATCCTGAAGCTCTTCGCCGACGGGTGCCTCGTCTACCGGCGGCGCGAGCGGCAGGGGCCGCCCGTGTCCACGAAGTCCGACCGCCTCAAGCGCGTCCGGCAGGCGCTCGACGTGGGCCACGGCCCGGCGGCCGTCGCGTGAGCGAGCCCTCGCTCCTCGCGCGCGCCCGCGCCGCCGCCGCCCGCCTCGAGCGCGGCGAGCGCCTCTCTGCGGACGAGCTCGCGCGCGTCGTCGAGGACGCGCGCCTGCTCGGGCGCCGGCTCGACCGCCTGCGCGCCCTCGACCCGGACGCCGCCGCGGGCGTCGAGCTCCACCCGGCGCTGGCCGGGCTGCTTCGCCCCGTCTGCGCGTAGGGATCACGGCCCCGGGCGGACGCCTCGCCCCGGCGCAGGGCCCCGCCCGCGCGGGGGCGAGCGACCCGGCTGGAAGCGCGGGCGCCCGCCGGCGTTCTCGACCGCGGGTGACCCCCGAGAGCACCTCGTGCCAGGGTGGGCCCCCGGGGGGAAGAGCGTATGGAGTCCTTTCGTGTCGCCCGCCTCGCGGCCGGGCTCGTCGTGGCCGTGGCCGGGGTCGCCGCGGGCCAGAGCCTGAACTACCGCGACGAGGAGCACCTCAAGCGCTTCGATCACCAGTATCGCGGCGCGAAGGCGGACCTCGACGCCGCCGACGAGGAGCGGCTCCGCAACGACACCTTCGCGCGCAGCATCGAGCAGAAGCTCGGCTACATGGTCGACGCCCTCGGCGGTGTGAGCCAGCCCGGGCACGCCGAGGTCACGAAGCGGCGGGCGGACATGAACGCGCTGAAGGCGGGCTTCGAGCAGCGCCGGGCGCGCGCGCTCGAGGGGCTCGGGCAGGCCGACCGCAAGACGCTCGAGGACGTCGCGAAGGCCTGCGCCGCCATCGAGGCGAAGCTCCTCGCCGCCGACGGCAAGAAGACGATCCTGCGCGGTGATCCGCGCCAGCCGGACACCGAGTTCGACCAGGAGTTCGCCGCGCTCGGCAAGCGGCTCGACGGCGTCCGCAACCAGGGCCACGCCGACCTCGCCGCCGCGCGCCAGCGCCTCCAGGACACCGTCGACGCGGTCTCCGTCGCGAAGGACGCCTGCGTGGCCAAGCTCGCCACGTTCGGCGACGTCGGCACGGGGGCCAAGGCGCACTCCGACTGGATCATCGGGCGCTCGCACCCATCCCCGGAGAACGACCGCCTGCTCCCCTGGCCGCCCGAGAAGGGCTCCGTCGAGGACTTCGCGGCCTACGCGCGGACGCTCCGGGAGGCCATGGCCGAGGTGAAGCGCCGCGCGGACCACCTGGCCGGGCTCGAGGCGTGGGACCCGCGCTGGCAGCAGCACGGCGACATCGAGCTCAAGAACCGCGTCCGCCGCGCGCTCGGGCTCGCGGCCGACGCGTTGAAGGGCGCCCGGGGCCGGGTCCGAACGAGCGGTTACCACTACAACATCGTGGGCGACCCGCTCGCGCTCACGCTCGAGAAGCTCGACGCGCTCGACGTCCGCGCGCTGCGCGCGGCCGTGGTCGGCGTCGACCACTACCGTCAGCCCCTCGAGGAGACGGTGGGGCGCCTCGAGCGGGCCGCCGCCTTCCGGGAGGCCTTCGACGGCAAGCCCTGCCCCGAGGTGGCGCGCTCGCTCGCGGACCTCCAGGCCAAGCTCGCCCACTACGACGCGCGCGTGGGCAAGCAGCTCGATGCCGAGCGCCTGCCTGCCCCCGGCCCCGGGCACGCGAAGCACGTCGCGACCGCTCGTCGCCTGTTGCCGACGGCCCTCGGGGTGGTGATCGACGGGGACGTCGAGCACTACGAAGGGGTCGAGACGAGCAAGCAGGAGCTCGGGCGGCGGAGCGTCGGGAACGGCCTCGAGGAGGTCCGCTACCGCGTCCACAAGTACCCCTACGACTACGAGTATCTGGCCGCCTACGCCGTGTTCGAGGAGAAGGGCGTCTGCAAGGTCTACCTGGTCGACCTGAAGTACCACAACAAGAAGTACGGCGACGCCCCGCTCGGCCAGTGGTTCGTGGACGGCAAGTATCTCCAGCACGGGATCCGCAAGGAGAACGTCCGCGTCCCCGAGGTCGAGGCCGTGGCCGCCCCGGCGCCCGCGCCGGCGCCGACGGCCGTGCCGGCCCCCGACCCGGCCCCCACCGCGCCCCCCGCCGACCGCGACGTCCCCGAGCCGACGCCGCCGAGCCCCGAGCCCGCGCGGGAGGTCGCGACCGACGAACCGCCCGCCCGGGCCGGGGTCGGCCTGTTCGAGGTGATCGCCGTCCTCGCCTGCGGCGGGTTCTGCGTGCTCGTCGTCGTGGGCGCGGGCGGGGCGGCCTACCTGGCCAAGGCCAAGGCCGCCGCGGGCGGCCCTCCGGCGCCCCCGGGCTGACGCCCAGCGCCCCCCCGAACCGCTTGCGCGCAGGGCGTGGCCCTCGCAGCACGACGGCCACGCCCCCGAGCCCCAGCCTGGAAGCGGGTGGAGTGAGGGCCCCCCTGGGCC
>JANJTH010000211.1 GCA_024711205.1 Planctomycetota bacterium
GCCGGGGCCGTCCCCCGCCGGCGGCGCGCCCGTGACCCTCGCCGTGCCGCGCACGTGGTTCCGGCGCCGGCCGGCCCGCCGCGGGCGCGCGCGCCGCCCGCCGTCGGTCGTCGACGACTTCCTCTCCGCGCTCTCGCGCGCGGCCCGCGCCCGGCGCGAGACCGACGACGTCGTCCGGGTCGCCGTCGACGGCCTCGTCGCCGCCTGGTGCCTCGACCCGGCGCACGCGCTCGCCCCCGTCGCCGGCCGCGCGCCCCGGCCGGCGCTCGCGAGCGCGTAGCGCCCCCCGGTTGCCCGGCCCGGGGCCGGGCCGTAGCCTCGGCCCACCCAGCCGGGAGGGCGACCCATGACCCAGCACGTGCTCGCGATCGACGCCGGGACGACCGGCGTGACGGTGCTCCTGTTCGACGCGCGGGCCCACGTCGTCCGCAAGGCTTACAGCGAGTTCGCGCAGCACTACCCGCGGCCCGGCTGGGTCGAGCACGACGCCGAGGAGATCTGGACGGTCACGCGCCGGCTGATCGACGAGGCGCTCGCGGGGCTCCCGCTCGCGCAGGTGGCCGCGATCGGGATCACGAACCAGCGCGAGACGACGGTCGTGTGGGACCGCGAGACGGGCAAGCCCTACCACCGCGCGATCGTGTGGCAGTGCCGGCGCACGGCCGAGCGCTGCCAGGCGCTCAAGCGGGATCACGAGCGGCTCGTGGGCGACAAGACGGGCCTCGTGCTCGACGCCTACTTCTCGGCCACGAAGGCGGCCTGGATCCTCGAGCACGTGCCCGAGGCCAGGGCCGGCGCCGCCGCGGGCCGGGCCCGCTTCGGCACGATCGACACCTGGCTGATCGACCGGCTCACGGGCGGACGCGCCCACGTGACCGACCCCACGAACGCCTCGCGGACGCTGCTCTGGGACATTCACAGGAAGCAGTGGGACGACGAGCTGCTCGGGCTGTTCGGCGTCCCGCGCTCGGTCCTGCCCGAGGTCCGCCCGTCCGCGGGCGAGCTCGCGCGGACCGCGAAGGACGTGCTCGGGGCCGAGGTCCCGATCGCGGGCGTCGCGGGCGACCAGCAGGCGGCGCTGTTCGGGCAGGGCTGCGTGCGCCCCGGCCAGGCCAAGAACACCTACGGGACGGGCTGCTTCGCGCTGCTCAACGCGGGCCACGAGCCCGTCCGCTCGCGGCACGGCCTCGTGACGACGATCGCCTGCGACGAGCGCGGCCAGCCCTGCTACGCGCTCGAGGGCTCGGTCTTCGTCGCCGGCGCGGTCGTGCAGTGGCTGCGCGACGGGCTCGGCCTGATCGCCTCGGCCGACGAGACCGAGGCGCTCGCGCGCTCGGTCGAGGACACGGGCGGCGTCTACCTCGTGCCCGCGTTCGTCGGCCTGGGCGCCCCCTACTGGGACCAGGACGCGCGCGGGCTCCTGTGCGGGCTCACGCGCGGGGCCACGCGCGCGCACGTCGTGCGCGCCGCGCTCGAGGCGATCGCCTACCAGAGCCGCGAGCTGATCGACGCGCTCCAGGCCGACCTCCTGGGCAAGGCGACCCTCGAGGCCCTGCGCGTCGACGGCGGCGCCGTGAAGAACGACTTCCTCATGCAGTTCCAGGCCGACCTGCTCGGGCTCCCCGTCGTGCGCCCGCGCAACACCGAGACGACCGCCCAGGGCGCCGCCTTCCTGGCCGGCCTGGGCGCCGGCGTGTGGGGCTCGTTCGCCGAGATCGAGCAGGTCCTCGAGGTCGAGCGCACCTTCACGCCGGCCATGCCGGACGCGCGCCGCGCGGAGCTCCTCTCGGGCTGGAAGCGCGCCGTCGCGCGCGCGCGGGGCTGACGCGCCGCGGGCACCTCGCGCGCGCAGCGGTCCGCCGGCGGGTGCATCAGCGCGGGAGCCCGGTCTTGCGGGAGGTCGACTCGTGGCGCACCGTGAGCTCGGTGCGCACGCCCTCCTCGACGGCCAGGAGGGACCGGGTCTCGATCGTGTACGAGGCCGAGCAGGTGCTTCGCTCGGACACGGAGAGCTCGAAGCTGAACGCCAATTGCATCTGCATGGGCTCCAGGAGCCGCTCGCCGCCCACCGCGTCCAGGACGAGGGCGATCGTGTGCTCGACCTTCAGCCACTCCTTGCCGTCTCGGACGCTGACCGTCCGCAGGGTCCCCCGGCCGCGAGACCGGGCGCGCACGAGGCCCTCGCCGAAGTCCAGGGCCCGGGCGAGCGCCGACACGTCGACGTCCCAGGACTCGCCCACGGCCTTCGGCGCGGCCGGGAACAGGGCGCGGCAGAGCGCCAGGGTCTGGGCGTGCGTGGCCCCCGTCAGCTCCTCGAGCAGGTGGTCGTGGACCGCGGCCGGGATCGCCCTGCCGCCGCCGGCGGTCAGGTCCCACGCTTCGCCCCGTCTCGTGCAGTCCACGACGAGCCCGGCGACCTCGACCTGCTCGGCCGGCTCGAGGACTTCGAAGCGCAGGTAGGTCATGGAGAGCCGCGAGGGGGCCCCGCTCTCGTCGAGCGCGACCACCCGTTGGTCGCGGGTGAAGGCGACACCGCCGACCTCTTCCGTCGACTCGAGAACTCGCCCGTCGACCGTCGCGGTCGTCCGCTGGACCACACGCTCCCGAGTCTCTTCTCGCCAGACGTCGCCCACGACGTCGGGCTCCTCCACGAGGCGGCGCAGATCGTAGCGCTCGGGCTCCGCCGCGCGCGCCTGCGCCCACAGCACACAGACCATCACGGCGATCGACACGAAGACGGCGACTCGACGCACGGGTGCCTCCAGTTGGGTTGGCCACCTGGACCGTAGTCGAGCGGTCGAGCGTATGCAAAGCGTCACTCGGTCCTCGTCCCGCAGGTGGCGCGACGCCCTCGGGGAGGACGACCTCCGAGGGCCAGGCGGCCGGCTCCGGCTCCGGCTCGGCGCCCGGCGCCGGCTCGGCTCGGCTCGGTCCCGCGAGGACAGTCCCAGCCAGAGCCTCGAGCGCGGCCAGTGCGGTGCCGCCGCCACTCCACGGTCACGACCTGGTGGGCGCTGGCTCGGCCCAACTGGACCCGACACGGCGTGGGCGCGCGGGCCGCGCTACACGACCTCGCCGAGCCGGAGCGACCAGCCCGGCAGGAGGTCGCTCGTGAGGGCGTCGTCGGGGCCGAGGTGGCGCGTCGGCGCCCCCCGTCGGTGGACCTCGGCCCGGCGGCGGCGCGGGTCGAGCAGCCAGACCTCGACGACGCCGGCCCCGAGGTAGTCCTCGACCTTCTCGAGCACCTGCGTGTAGGCGTCGCCGGGCGAGACGACCTCGGCGGCGAGGTCCGGCGCGAGCTCGAGCCAGCCGTCGGGGATCGGGTCGGGCACGCGACCGCGGGCGACGAAGGCGAGGTCTGGCCCACGCACCGTGTCGGGAGCGCGTCCGAGGACGAAGCCGGTCTCGGTCGTGACCCAGCCGAGCGCGTGCGCCCGGACGAAGGGGAAGAGGGCCGCCGCCAGCCGGACCACCGTGTCGCCGTGGCGCCCGCCGACCGGACTCATGTCCACCACCCGTCCCCGCACGAGCTCCTGCCGTCGATCGCCCGCGGCCCGCGAGAACGCCTCGGCCGACAGGAGCCGCGGTGCCGTCGTGCCCTGGGCCATGGGGTTCGCTCCAGGAGAGAGTCTAGCTCGGCCCCGCGAGGGCTGCTCCGGCCAGCGCCTCGAGTTCGGCCAGCGCGGTCGTGCGCGCTGCCTGGGCGCGGGCGAGCTCGAGCCGGAGCTCGAGGACCTGCCGCTCGGCGTCGAGGAGCTCGAGGAAGGTCCCCTCGCCCGCCTGGTAAGCCGACGACGCCGCGGCGCGGAGCTGCGCGGCGCGCGGGAGCAGGACGAGCGCGTAGAGGCGCTCCTTGCGGGCCGCGTCGCGGTAGGCGAACAGCGCGCGGGCGGCCGCGGCCTCGGCGCGGTCGAGCGCGTCCTCGCCGTCGCGCTCGGCCGCGCGCACGAGCGCCTGGGCCTCGTCGACCCGCCCGCGCGTCGCCCAGGCCCAGAGCGGCAGGTCGAGCCCGACCTGCACGCCGTAGGCGTCCTGGCCCGAGCCGCGCACGGGCATGGGCGCGCGGCCGATCGTCTGGTACTCGAACCCGAGCATGAGGTCCGGGAACCACCCCTGCCGCGCGCGCGCGGCGCCCTCGTGCGCCGCCGCGACCCGCCGGGCGACGACGTCCGCGAGCGGGCCGCGCTCGCGCACCCGGCGCAGGAGCGCGGCCTCGTCGAGGTCGGCCGCGGACGCCGCGCCAGGCGCCGGCGAGGCCGCTCGTCCGGGC
>JANJTH010000282.1 GCA_024711205.1 Planctomycetota bacterium
CCCCGTGGGGCATGTCGCCGTCGAGTCGCCCCGCCCGCCTTCCCATCCCCCTCTGAAATAGAGGGTTTGGGGGGGGGGGCGGGGCGGCGCCCCCCCCCCACAAAGAATATGGATAGAAAACCCCCAGGCGGGGGGGGCACCCCCCCCGGGGGGGGGCAACCCAAGCCGTAACTGCCGGGGGGGGGGGCGCCTTGCGCCCCCCCCCAACCCTCGATTTCAGAGGGGGATGGGAAGGCGGGCGGGGCGACTCGACGGCGACATGCCCCACGGGGGGCGGGGCGGGAGGCGCCGACGCTCGTCGCTGGCCGTCAGGGCTGGCCGAGCAAGAGCGCCGGGACGTCCTCGGGGGGGACCGCGGGGCCGAGGAGAGGGCCCGCGACCGCGGGGACGCCGAGCGCGCGCAGCGCGTCCCGCTGCGCGTCGGACTCCACCCCGTCCGCGACGAGGAGCGCGCGGGCCCCGACCGCGGCGGCGACGAAGGCCCGGACGAGCGCGTCCGCGAGCGGGTCGTCGGGGAGCGTCGCCGCGAGGTCGGACGCGAGCGTGAGGCGGACGAGGTGGACGCGACGGAGCGCGAGCAGCGACGCGGCGCCGGCGCCGACGCCGTGCGCGGCGAGGCCGACCCCCGCGCTCGCGAGCCGGGCGAACGTGGGCGCGTGCTCGCCGCGCGGGCTCAGGACCGTCGCGTCGGGCAGCGACAGGACGAGCCGACCGGGCGCCAGCCCGGCCTCGGCCAGCGCGCGCTCGACGAGGAGGTCGAGGCCCGTCGCCCCGAGCGCGAGCCCGGAGAGCGGCACGCACACCCGCCAGCCCGCCGGGCCCGGCTCGTCCCGGGCGCCCGGCCAGCGGGCGGCGGCCAGGCAGGCGGCGTCGAGCTGCCACGCGACCAGGCGCCCGAGGAGCCCGCGCTCGACGGCCGCCGCCTCGAGCTCGCGCTCGCCGAGCTCGCCCAGCCCGGGGTGCCGCCAGCGCGCGGCGGCGTCGAGCATGTGGGGGCCCGGCGCGGCGTCGTCCGCCGGCGGCGAGATCGCCCCGGGCGGCCCCTGGCCGAGCGGCGCGACCAGGCGGAACACGAGCCCGAGCTCGCCGCGGGCGAGGGCACCATCCACGTCGCGGGAGAGCGAGGCCCGCCGCGACATGCGGCGCGTCATGCCCGGGTCGTGGAGCGCCCAGGTCCCGCGCCCGGCGCGCTTGACGTGGTAGAGGGCCTGGTCGGCCTGCTCGAGGAGCGCCTCGGGCTGGGGGAGCGGGGCGCCGGGCAGCCAGAGCGCGACGCCGAGGCTCGCGCCCGTGCGGAGCGTGTGCCCCTCGACGACGAAGGGCGCGGCGAGCGCGTCGAGCAGCTTCTGGGCGAGGACCTGCGCGTCCCCCGCGGCGGCGACGTCGGTCTGGAGCGCCACGAGCTCGTCGCCCCCGAACCGGGCCAGGGCGTCGCTCGCGCGCAGCGTCGCCTCGAGCCGGCGCGCGACCGCGACGAGGAGCGCGTCGCCCGTCGCGTGCCCGAGCGCGTCGTTGACCTCCTTGAAGTGGTCGAGGTCGAGGAAGTGGACCGCGAGGCCGGCGCCGTGCCGGCGCGCGCGCGTCAGCTCCCGCCCGAGCAGCTCGAGGAACAGGCGCCGGTTCGGCAGGTCGGTCAGCGCGTCGTGCGTCGCCTCGTGCGCCGTGCGGGCCGCCACGGCGACCTCGTCGGTCACGTCCTCGTGGAGCGCGAGGTGGTGCGTCGGGCGCCCCTCCGCGCCGAGGACCGGCGTGATCGCCTGCCGGACCGTGTACTCGGTCCCGTCGCGCCGCCGGTTCACGAGCAGGCCGCGCCACGAGCGCCCCGCGGCGATCGTCGCCCACAGCTCGGCGTAGACCTCCGGCCCGTGGCGCCCCGAGCGGAGGAGCGCCGGGGTCCGCCCGAGCAGCCCCGCGCGGTCGTGGCCGCACTGGCGCTCGAAGGCGGCGTTCGCCCACACGATCACGCCCGCGGCGTCGGTCAGGAACGCCGCGACCGGGCTGGCGACCAGCCCCGCCGCGAGCGCCGCGGCCGGCGGCGCGTCGCCGCCCGCGGGCGCGCCCTCCTCGGTCGGGCCCCCCTCGGTCGGGCCGCGGCGGGCCTCGGCTGGCGCCCCGCCGCCAGGGCCGCCCGGCCGCCCCTCCCCGGACTCCTCCGCCACCACGCCGCCCCCTCGGGCCATCATGCGCGGGGCGCGCCCGCCGCGCGAGCGGCGCCGCGGGGGCGCGGCGCGCCCCGCAACCCGGCAGCCGGTCAGCGGCCGAGCGGCGCCAGCCCCGGCGGGACTTCGCAGCTCGCGCGGTCGACCGCGAACGGCCCCGCCGTCGTGAAGAAGACGACGCCCTCGTGGTTCACGAACAGCCAGCGCGCCCGGGGCCCCGGCGCGAGCGGGGTGGCGGTCGCGAACCAGCGGCGCTCCGGCTCGACGAGGCTCGGGCAGGCCTCGAGCCCGTGCCCGTGGACCTCGCCCGCGGCGAAGCTCGCCTGCACCGCCCCCTCCGCCGCGAGCTCGGCGAGGGTCGAGAACGAGGCGCCCGGGCGCTCCTGCGCGCGGCGCGCCTGCGCGCCGGCGAGCTCGCGCAGCGCGCTCTCGGCCAGGCGCGTCTCGAAGTCGCCGCGTCCTCCCCACGAGCTCTCGATCAGCGGCTCGGGCGAGGTCGCGAGCCAGCTCACCTGGTGGACCACACCGACCGCCGCGGTCCCGGCCGCGAACGCGACGACCACGAGCCCGCCGAGCGCGCCCGTCCAGCGCCCGCGCCAGGGCCCGCCGTCGGGGCGCAGCGCGGGCCACAGCCAGCCCCCGAACCAGTGGGCGCCGCCCAGGAACAGCCCGAGGCAGAGCGCGCTCATGCCCACGGCCGCAGGGTTCACGGTGACCTTGCCGCCCACGTCGCGGAGGAACGGGATCCAGCCGAGCGCCAGCTCGAGCGCGGGCCTGATCACGAGCATGGGGCTGTTGAGCAGGCACGAGACGGCGCAGACCACGGCGAACGCCGCGAGGCAGCCGAGCCGACGCAGTCCGGGCCAGCCCGGCGACGGCGCGGCCTCCGCGTCAGCGGGCATGCGCGCCGACCGGCGCCGGCGCGAGGTCGCTCGCCCGGCGCTGCACGAGCTCCCCGCTCGAGAGCAGCACCCAGCGCGTCGCGCCGAAGTGGCGCGGCTCCCAGGCGACGGGGGCGTCGCCCAGGCCCGCGCGCGCGCCGGGCGCGTACTCGAAGCGCGCGGCGCGCGGGTCGTCCACGACGCGCCAGGCCGCCTCGGGGACGTCGGCCGTCCGGTCGTCGGCGGGGAGCAGGCCGTCGTGGCGCGCGGCGTGGGCCCAGAGCGCCGCGCGCAGCGCCTCGAGCCGGGCGCGCCGGCCGGCGTCGGCGTCGTCCGCGAGCACGTACGTCGCGCCCTGCTTCTTCCAGGCGCCCGGCGTCATGAGCTCGCGCGCGCCCGAGATCATCGTGAGCACGAGCAGGAACAGGAGCCCCCACACGCCCAGGAGCCCGACCGCCCGCCCGTAGCCGAGGCGCGGCAGCGCGGGGAAGTCCGCGCGGAGCCAGTTCCAGAGCGCCTGCACGGCCTTGGCGCTCGCGAGGAACACGAGCAGGAAGAACGAGATCGCGCGGAGCCTGAGCGTCGCGACGTCGCTCAGGTCGAACGACGGCATGCCGGCCAGCGCGGTGGTCGGGGCGGCCAGGAGCAGCGCGAGCGCGCACGGGGCCGGGAGCCAGCGCAAGGGGCACCTCTCGTCGACCACCGTACCGACGGCCCGTCGGCGCGGCAAGACGGCGCCGCGGCCCCGCGCGGCGCCGCCCCCGGCGGCCCCCG
>JANJTH010000378.1 GCA_024711205.1 Planctomycetota bacterium
GGCGCTCAGGCGCGCGCGAGCGCCGAAGAGGCCGCGCGCGCGTCTGCGCCCGCCGGCGCCCGCCGCCGGTCGAGCTCGTCGAGGCAGGCCTGGAGGTGCCGCGCGACGCCGTAGAGGTTGGCGACGCCCGTCAGGTGGCCGCCGGCGCAGGTCGTGACGCGCGCGCGCGGGACGCGGGCCCAGGCGGCCGTCTGCGGCCCGAGGCGGAACAGGCCGTCGGCGCGCGCGAGGAGCGGGCGGAGCGGCGGGCCGTCCGCGGGGACGCGCGCCAGGCGCGCGCTGAGGTCCAGCTCGGCCAGCCAGGGGGCGGCGCGAGCCCGGCGCCGGAAGCCGGCCTGGACGGTGCGCGCGAACGAGGAGCGGAGGAGCACGTCGCGCAGGTCGGGCCCGGAGACGATCGGCACGTAGAGGTCGAAGCGCGGGTCCGCGAGCCCCTCGACCTGGCCCACGAGGCCGCCCAGGCTCACCCCCACGAACACGAGCCGCCGGTAGCGCGCGCGCTGCGCGTTCGCGATCGCCCGCGCCGTCGCGGCCGAGGCCACGAGCGCGCGCGCGAAGCCGGCCAGGTCGCGCGTGAACCGCGCGCTCGTCGCGCGCGGGGACTCGTGGTGGAGCGCCTTGAGCACGGCCCAGTCGAGCCGCCCGAGCGCCGGGTGGAGCCGCACGAGCCGCGGGACCGTGTCGTGCGGGACCTCGCCCAGCCCGTGGTGGAACACGACGAGCGTGTCGGGCGGCGGCGCCCCGGGCGCCCGCCGCGCCGGCAGCCAGTCGAAGAACGTCGCCCCGCCCGCGGCCGGGAGCGCGACGGGGACGCGCGCCGGCCGCCCGGGACCGCCGACGGGCCAGGCGACGCGGGGCGGCGCGCTCCCGACCTCGCCGATCAGGGCCTCGAACGTCGGCGGCGCCCCGGCGCCGGTGCGCGCGAACCCGCGCTCGACGCTCAGGAGCGACCAGGCCACCGTCGAAAGGTCGTCGAGCCCGCGCGAGAGCGCGCCCCACCCCAGGTCCAGCATGGGCCCAGCCTACCCGCCGCCGCCGCGACCGGTCAGGGGCGCGAGCGGCGGACGTCCCCGCGGCCGGGCTCCTGGCCGCGGCAAGGAGGCGAGGCCCTCGCGCGGGCCCGGGGGCGGGAACGAGGCGAGGCCCTCGCACGACCGCGGGAGCGGGAGCGGGAGCGGGGGGAGCGCCCTGCGCGAGGGCGCGGCTCGGACTCGCCGGGCCCTGCGCGCTCGTGGCGCTCGCTACCGCAGCTTGCGCGGCGGGCGGGCGTCGGCGCTCTGCGCGCAGCGGAACCCGAGCCAGGCGTGGCGCGCGAGCGGCTCGAGCGGCTCGCGCGCGGTCGCCGTGACCGCGTAGGGGCTCAGGTCGGCCCAGCTCCCGCCGCGCGCGACGCGCTTCGTCCCGCCGCTCGGGCCCTGCGGGTCGCGGTCGAGGCCCTCGCGGCGCGCGCGCGCGTAGTAGTCGGCCTCGTACCAGTCCGCCGTCCACTCGGAGACGTTGCCGCCCACGTGCTGGAGGCCCTCGGGGCTCTGGCCATCGGCGAGCGCGTTCACGGCCGCCGTGATCCGGTCCGTCGTCTGGCCGACCCAGCGCACGAACTGGTCGTAGTCGGCCTGCGTCGAGATCGGGCGCCCCCACACGCTCGCGCCCATGCGCACGTGGCCTGGCTGCCAGGTCGAGCCCCAGGCCCACAGGCGCCCGTCCGCGCCGCGCGCCGCGCGCTCCCACTCGGCCTCGGTCGGCAGCCGCTTGCCCGCCCAGGCCGCGAACGCGAACGCGTCGAACCAGTCCACGCCGACGACCGGGTTCGCGTCGCCCTGGAAGCGCGGGTCGTCCCAGTGCGCCGGCACGTGGCTCTTGCCGTGCGGCTCGAGCCGGTGGCAGTGCTTGTGGGCGTCGTTGCCGCGCTGCTTGCCGACCCAGTCGAGGAACAGCCGGTACTGCCGGTTCGTGACCTCGTAGCGGTCGATCCGGTAGGCGGAGAGCGTGACCTGCCGCCCCGGCGTCTCGTGCAGGCGCTCGGCCTCGATCCGCCGCACGTCGAGCCCCATGAGGAAGGCCCCCGCCGCGACCGCGACCATCGGCTCGTCGTCGATCCGCTCGTCGCGGGCCCCGTCGCGCGCCGTCGTCCCGGCCCCCGCGGCGGGCCCGCCGGCGCGCCGGGCGACCGCGCGCTCGGCCGCGGCGAGCGCCTCGTCCCAGGGGCCCACGTCGACGCCGGCCTTGCGGGCCTGCCCGAACGCCTCGAGCGCCGCCTCCTGCTCGCCCTCGAGCAGGAAGAACACGGCGCGCGCGAGGTGCGCCTCGGGCGCGTCGGCGCCCACGCAGGCCTCGTGGAGCTTCGCGAGCGTGCGCGCCCCGAGCTCCTCCACCTTGCGCTCGAGGAGCCCGCCCGAGGCGACGCGCAGGACGAGGGCGCCCTGGTCGAGCCGCTCGACCTTGCCGCGCAGCCCGTCGAGCTCGAGCACGAGCCCCTTGGCCTTCGCCCCGGCGGCGAGCGTGCCCTCGACGACGCCGCGCGCGAGCCCGACCTCGCGCCGGAGCCGCTCGAGCAGCGCGCGCGCCCCGGTCGCGCCCTCGAGCCCGGGCGCCGCGAGCAGCGCCTCGATCTGCGCCGTCGCCTCGCCGTAGCGCCGCGCGCGCACGAGCGGCTCGAGCCGCCCGACCGCGGCCTCGAGCTCGGCCCGGGCGCGGGCCGCCGCCTGC
>JANJTH010000354.1 GCA_024711205.1 Planctomycetota bacterium
CCCCGGCCGCCTCGCCCGCCGCCGACCCGGCGCCCGGGCCCGCGCCCGGCCCCGCCCCGGCCGCGAGGGCCTCCGCGCACCGGCGGACGAGCGCGGCGAGCGCGGCGTCCCGGCCGGCGAGCGGCGCCTGCTCGAACGCCAGGGCGAGCGTCTCCTCGGTCTCGAGCGCGAAGTCGCGCCCGAGGCCCGCGTTGAGCGCGCGGATCACCTCGTTGGCGCTCGCGAACCGGGCCGCCGGCTGCTTCTCGAGCAGCCGGAGCACGATCGCCTCGAGCGCGGGCGGGACGACGACCCCGCGCGCGCGCAGCGCGGTCGGCGGCTCGCTCGTGTGCGCGCGCAGGACGCTCATGGCCCCCGCCAGCCCGGCGAACGGCGGCGCGCCCGCGAGCGCGTGGTAGCAGAGCGCGCCGAACCCGTAGAGGTCCGCCCGGTGGTCGACCGCGTCGCCCCGGATCACCTCGGGCGCCATGTAGGCGATCGTCCCGCGCATGGCCCGGTCCTCGCCCTGGCTCGGGTCGCGCACGAGGTGGAAGTCGAGCAGCTTGACCCGCAGGCCCCCGCCCTGCGCGCCGCGGTCCCCGGCCCCCGGCGCGCCCACGACGAGCACGTTCTGCGGCTTCAGGTCCATGTGGACGAGCCCGCGCGCGTGGACGTGGGCGAGCGCCCGGAGGGCCTGCACGAACAGGTCGAGCCCGGCCTCCCAGCCCAGCTCCGCGACGGCCTGCACGAGCGTGCGGCCGCGCAGCGGCTCGAGGCTGAAGAACAGCGCGCCGCGCCCCGGCACGACGTCGAGGTCGTGCACCCGCGCGACGTTCGGGTGCCGGATCCGGGCCAGGGCCCGGAACTCGCGCTTGAGGTACTCGACCGACCGCGGGCCGAGGCGGTCGCGCCGGATCAGCTTGAGCGCGACCTCGAGCGGGCCGTCGGGGCCGACGCGCAGGTGGTCGCGCGCCAGGTAGACGTGCCCGAGCGACCCCCAGCCCAGCTCCGCCGTGACCTCGTAGCGGCCGTGCAGCCAGCCGCCGACGAGCGCCTCCTCCGGCCGCGCGTGCCGCCCGTCGTCGACCTCGACCGCCCGGCCCGGCCGCTCCTCGCCGCCGCTCACGCCACGCCCCCGGGCGCGCCCGGCGTGGTCAGTAGGACTTCGCCCACACGACGCGCGGCAGCCCCGCCGCCGAGGGCTGCCCGCACGCGACGCACGCCCCGGCGAACGCGGGCGCGTCGAGCGGGATGCAGCGGATCGTCACCTTGAGCGCCTCCTTCACCGCGGCCTCGCAGCCGGCGTCGCCGCACCAGCCGCCGCGCACGAACCCGCCGTGGAGCTCGGGCTTCTCGGGGTTCTTCGGCGTGAAGAAGGCGTCGAACGCGGCCCGGTCGTCGAGGTCGCGCGTGTGCTCGTCGCGGAAGGCCCGCGCGCGCTCGAGCAGCCCGCGCTGCACGCGCGCGAGCACGTCGAGGACCTCGTCGGCGAACGCGTCGCGCGTCGTCGTCGTCTTCTCGCCGCCCGTGCGGAGCGCGTAGACGAGCTTGCCCTGCTCCATGTCGCGCGGGCCGACCTCGACGCGGACCGGCACGCCGCGCTTCTCCCACTCGAAGTGCTTGGCGCCCGGCCGCGCGTCGCTCCAGTCGACCTGGACCGCGATCGCCCGGCCCGCGAAGGCCCGCGCCTTCAGCTTCTCGAGCAGCGGCGCGAGGTAGGCCTCGACGGCCGCCCGCTCCTCGGGCTTGGCGCAGCGGATCGGGATCACGACGACGTGCACGGGCGCGATCGCGGGCGGGAGCACGAGGCCCTGGTCGTCGGAGTGGGTCATGATCACGCCGCCGATCAGGCGCGTCGACACGCCCCACGACGTCGTCCAGGCCAGCGTCTCGACCTGGTCCTTCGACTGGTAGGTGATCCCGAACCCGCGCGCGAAGTTCTGGCCCAGGTTGTGGCTCGTGCCGGCCTGGAGCGCCTTGCGGTCCTGCATCATGGCCTCGATGCAGTACGTGTGCATGGCGCCCGCGAACTTCTCGCGCTCGGTCTTCTTGCCGACGATCACCGGGATCGCGAGCACCTCCTCGGCCAGCTCGCGGTAGACCTCGAGCATCTGCCGGGTCTCGCGCTCGGCGTCCTCGTAGTCGGCGTGGACCGTGTGGCCCTCCTGCCAGAGGAACTCCATGGTCCGGAGGAACAGGCGCGTGCGCATCTCCCAGCGGACGACGTTCGCCCACTGGTTGATCAGGAGCGGCAGGTCGCGGTAGCTCTTGACCCAGCGGGCGAAGCTCTCGCCGATGATCGTCTCGGACGTGGGCCGGACGATCAGCTCCTCGGCGAGCGCGCTGTCCGGGTCGGGCACGAGGGTGCCGTCGGGCGCCTTCTTGAGCCGCGAGTGGGTGACGACCGCGCACTCCATGGCGAACCCGTCGACGTGGTTCGCCTCCTTCTGGAGGAAGCTCTTCGGGATGAACAGCGGGAAGTAGGCGTTGCTGTGCCCGGTCGCCTTGATCCGCTCGTCGAGCGCGCGCTGGATGTTCTCCCAGATCGCGTAGCCGTAGGGCCGGATCACCATGCAGCCGCGCACGGCCGAGTGCTCGGCGAGCGCCGCGACCTCGACGAGCTCGTTGTACCAGGCCGAGTAGTCGACCTCGCGCGCCGTGAGCGCGTCCGCGTGCGTCTTCGTCTTCGCCATGTCCGTCTCCCGCCGGTCCCGAGCCCAGGGCTCGCGAGCCCTGGGCCCGCGAGCCCTGGGCCCGCGGCGGCCTCAGCTCGCGACGATGTTCACGAGGTTGTTGACGTTCGCCTTCTTCACGACGATGAACTTCCGCACCGTCTTGCCCGCGAGCTCCTCGGCGATCCGCGGCAGCTCGAGCACGAGCCCGCGCAGGGCCGCCTCGTCGGCGTCCGGCGGGACCATCAGCTTCGCCTTCGGCTTGCCGGCGATCTGGACCGCGATCTCGACCTCGTCGCGCACGAGCGCGGCCGGGTCGACCTCGGGCCAGGCGGCCCGGAACACCGACTCCCCGCGCCCGAGGTGGACCTGCCACAGCTCCTCGGCGAGGTGCGGGGCGAGCGGGGCCACGAGCCGCACGAGCACGTCGAGGACCTCGGCGAGCGCGCGGAGGTCGGCCGGCGGCGGGGCCGCGGCCGGGACCGCGACCGCGTGCTCGAGCTCGATCACGGCCGCGACCGCCGTGTGGAAGCCGAACTTGCCCTCGCGGTCGAGCTCGAGCCCCGACGTGACGCGCGCGATCGTCTCGTGCGCCTTGCGGCGGAGCGCCCGGGCCTCGCGCGAGGGCGCGCCCGCGCCCCCGGCCGCCGCGTCGGACGGGACGTCCCGCACGAACGGGGCCGCGGCGGCGACCGTCGCGAGCAGGCGCTTCAGGAACTTGAAGTAGCCGACGACGCCCGTGTCGACCCACTCGGCGTCGACCTCGGCCGGGCCGACCGCGAGCGTGTAGAGCCGCTGCACGTCGACGCCCCACCGCTCGCCCATCTCCGAGGCCGAGACGAGGTTCAGGCGCGTCTTCGACATCTTGAAGTACTCGGGCAGGAGCGGCGTCCCGTCCGGGTGGTAGGCCGTCGACTCGCAGAGGCGCTTCGCGCGCGCGGGCGCCGGCGCGCCCGCGGCGACGGCGACGCGGCCGCCCTCGGCCTCGTACCAGGTGACCGGCGCGTCGGGCCGGTCGACCTTGTCGCGCCAGCTCACCCAGCCGTGCGCGGGCGACCAGAAGCTCGTCATGCCGATCATGCCCTGGCAGAACAGCGCGTCGAACGGCTCGTCGAAGCCCAGCTCGCCCAGGTCGAACAGGGCCTTCGTGATGAACCGGCTGTAGAGCAGGTGCCCCGCCGCGTGCTCGCGGCCGCCCACGTACTGGTGGACCGGCAGCCACCGGTCCACGGTCGCCCGGTCGAACGGGCGGTCGGCGAGCGTCGGGTTCGGGTAGCGCAGGTAGTACCAGGCCGAGTCGACGAACGTGTCGAGCGTGTCCGGGTCGCGCCGCGCGGCCGCGCCGCAGGCGGGGCAGGTCGTCGCCATGAACGCCTCGACGCCCTCGAGCACGCTCCGGCCCTTGGGCCGGAAGTCGCTCAGCTCCGGCAGGACGACCGGGAGCTGGTCGGTCGGCACGCGCACGGGCCCGCAGGCGGGGCAGTGCACGATCGGGATCGGGGCGCCCCAGTAGCGCTGGCGCGAGATGCACCAGTCGTGGAGCTTGAACTGGATCGAGCGCTCGCCCTTGCCCTCGGCCGCGAGCCAGTCGACGACGGCCCCGATCACGCCCGGGCTCTCCTGCCCGTCGAACGGGCCCGAGCGGGCCATGACGCCGGCCTCGGCCCAGGCCTCCTTCATGCTCGCGGGGTCGAGCGCGCGCCCGGGCGGCTCGATCACGACGCGGACCGGGAGCCCGTGGGCGCGCGCGAACTCGAAGTCGCGCTGGTCGTGCGCGGGCACGGCCATGACGGCGCCGGTCCCGTACTCCATGAGCACGTAGTTGGCGAGGTAGAGCGGCACGCGCTCGCCGTTCACGGGGTTCACGACGTGCCAGCCGGTCGCGCAGCCGAGCTTCGTCTTCTCGCGCTCGACGGTCGACTGCCGGCGGACGCGCTCGCGGAACGCCTCGAGCTCGGCCTTCTTCTCCGGGCTCGCCGCGGCGAGCACCTCGTCGACGAGCGGGTGCTCGGGGGCGAGGGAGAAGTAGGTGACGCCCCACAGCGTGTCGGGCCGCGTCGTGAAGCAGGGGAGCGGCGCGCCGGTCTCGGCGACCGTGAACCGGACGATCGCCCCCTCGCTGCGGCCGATCCGCGCGCGCTGGATGTTCTTGACCTGCTCGGGCCAGCGCGGGAGCCGCTCGAGGTCGTCGAGCAGGCGCTGCGCGTAGTCCGTGATCTTCACGAACCACTGGGTCAGGTTCTTGCGCGCGACCTCGCTCCCGCACCGCTCGCACCGGCCGTCGACGACCTGCTCGTTGGCGAGCACCGTCTGGCACACCCCGCCGCACCAGTTCACGGGCGCGGCCTTGCGGTAGACGAGCCCCGCGTCGAACAGGCGGCAGAAGATCCACTGCGTCCACTTGTAGTAGCTCGGGTCGCACGTCGAGAGCTCGCGCGACCAGTCGTAGCCGACGCCCCAGCGGTCGAACTGCGCCTTCATGGACGCGATGTTCTTCGTGGTCCAGGCGGCCGGGTGGATCTCGCGCTTGATCGCGGCGTTCTCGGCCGGGAGCCCGAAGGCGTCCCAGCCCATGGGCGAGAGGACCTCCTGCCCGCGCATCTTCCGGTAGCGGACGAGCGTGTCGCCGATCAGGTAGTTGCGCCCGTGGCCGACGTGGAGGTCGCCCGAGGGGTAGGGGAACATCATGAGGCAGTAGGCGGGCGGCCGGGGCGACGCGTCGTCGCAGCGGAACAGGTCGATCTCCTTCCAGTGCGCCTGCCAGCGCCGCTCGAAGGCCGCGAACTCGTAGTCGGCCATTCCGTCCCTCGCCCCGTCTCCCGGCGGGCCGCCGCGCGTGGGCAGGCCCCGGGCCGGAAGACGGCGCATGCTACTCGGGCCCGTCACGGGGCGCGCGCCCGGCAGCAGGCCCGCTCGCGGCCTCTCGCTTGACGCCCCGGGCCCCGCTCCGTATGCTCCCTCCCTTCGCGCCCGGGGCTCCTGCCCCACGTGATCTTTGCGTTCCGGGGGATTAGCTCAGTTGGGAGAGCGTTTGGATGGCATCCAAAAGGTCAGGGGTTCGACTCCCCTATCCTCCATGAAGACCTCGACGGGCCGCGCGTCGCGCGCCCCTTCGGCGTTCCGGAGCCGCGCGGCTCAGAACGGATAGTCGAGGCCGACGAACGCGGCCGGGCCCTCGTCGGAGAAGCCGACGTCGATCGAGGTCACGAGGTCCGAGTCGGGGAGCACGAGCCGGATCGCGGCCCCGGCGGCGAGCTTCGCCTTGTCGAGCTTGAAGCCCCCGCCCTCGGGCAGGACGCGGCCCGCGTCCACGAAGCCGGCGAGCTGCAGGACCGCCTTCGTGCCCATGAGGTCGAGGCTCGTCACGTTCCAGCGCTCCTCGACGCTCGCGAGCCAGCCGTTCTGGTCGACGAACCGGCCCTGCCCGTAGCCGCGGTGCGTGTGCTTGCCCCCGAGCTGCGTGAGCGCGTAGAAGGGGACCTCGTCACCGGTCACGATCCAGCCGGCGGCCCGGGCGGCCGTCACGAAGCGCCGCTTGAACTTCGGGAACAGCGCCGTGACCGAGAGCCCGAACCGCTGGAAGTCGGCGCCGCTGCCGAGCGTCGTGTCCGCGATCTCGTAGGTGAACTGCGCGAGGATCCCCCGCGTGGGCGCGCCGCGCGCGTCGCGCGAGTCGTAGGTGAGCTGGAGCCGGTGCGTGAGGAGCGTCGTGCGGCCCCGCATGCCGTCCACCCCCGGGAAGGCCGCCCGCGCGCTGCGGACGCCGTCGAGCCGGCCCGGCCCGACCTTGTAGGAGGCGACCCGCTCCTGGAGCTCGAGCGTGAAGTCGAGCGGGAGCTGGACCCCGAAGGTCGCGGCGAACAGGGTCTGGCGGAGCACGTAGCTCGCCTCGTCGTCCTCCTCGGTGTCGTTGCCGAGCCCGTAGAAGCGGGTCGAGAGGTCGGTCAGGTAGCTCACCTCGCCCCGGTAGAACAGGAATTGCCGCGGCCCGACCCGGCGCTGCGAGAACACGACCCGATTGTTGAAGGCCCCCTCGCTCGAGCCCGCGAGGTCGAGCTCGAGCGCCGCGTCGGTCGAGAAGAAGCGCCGCATGCGGAAGGCGCCCCCGAACCCGTCGATCTCGTTG
Source organism: Planctomycetota bacterium (assembly GCA_024711205.1). GTDB lineage: Bacteria > Planctomycetota > J058 > J058 > J058 > JANJTH01. The sequence continues at coordinate 6,778 of JANJTH010000354.1, forward strand.
TAGGTCAGGTCCGGCGCGAGGATGTTCGTGATCCGCTCCTGCTCCTTGAACACGGCGACCGGGAGCAGCCCGAACGTCGGCCCCTTGTTCGGGTCCGTCGCGATGATCGGGAGCGCGAGCGTCAGGGCCTGGTAGCGGGCCGGGAGCGGCTCGTGCTGCTCCGTCCGCATGAGCGTCCGCCCGAGCAGCGCGCCGCCCATGCCCCCCACGGCGCCGCCGGCCGACGCGGACCAGGCCCGGAGGCGGCCGCCGGCGAGCGCCCCGGCGAGGCCGCCGAGCGCGCCGCTCGCCCCGGTGGGCGCGCCGAGGTGGCGGCGGCGGCCGAGCGCCGCCTCGTCGCGCCGGTAGGCGGGGAGGTTGTAGTCCTTGACGAAGAAGTCGTTGAACGTGCCCCGGGAGATCGGGACCGTGCAGCCGGCGGAGGCGAGCAGGGTGGGGGCGAGCAGGAGCGAGGCGAGGAGCGCGCGGCCCGGCGCCGCGCGCGCGCGCGGCCGACGCGCTGACCTTCCTCCGCCCACCGGCCCTCCCGGCCCGCCCCCCCGCGCGGGGGAGAGGGTCGGGGATCTTCTCCGCGGGACCCGGGCAGGGGAAGCCGGACCTTCGCGGCGCGGCCCGGCCCGCGCGGAGACGGCTGGGGCGGCCGCGCCGGCGGGCTATCATGCGGGGGCATGCCCAAGCTCGTCATCGTCCTCCCGGGCGAGCCCCCTCGCGTGATCCCCCTCGCCGGCCCGTCGACGACGATCGGCCGGGAGCCCGAGAACGAGGTCCAGCTCGACCTGCCCGACGTCTCGCGCCGGCACTGCCGCGTCGAGGCGCTCCCGCAGGGCGGGCACCGGCTCCTCGACCTGGGGAGCAAGAACGGCACGTTCCTGAACGGGCGGCAGGTCCAGGCGATGGCCCTCGAGTACGAGGACCGGATCCGCGTCGGCGAGGCGACGATCCACTTCGTCGACGACGACGCCGACCCCGCGCAGGTCGCGAGCGCGTCGGGCGACGACGGCGCGTTCCCCTGGTCCGCGGGCGCGCTGCCCTCGCCCGCGGGGCGGCAGGCCCACCAGGGCGAGGACACCGACGACACGTGGCGGACGCCGCGCGGCGACGTCGGGCGCGGCGACCGCGGGCGGGGGGATCGCGGCGCGACGGGCCCGCACACGCGGCGGAGCAACCGCAGCTACCTCAAGGAGCGCCTGCTCCGGCTCGGGCTCCTCAGCCAGAACATCGCGTCCGAGCAGGACCTCAGCCGGCTCATGGACACGATCCTCGACGAGGTGATCGACTTCACCGGGTTCGAGCGCGGGCTGCTCCTCCTCGGCGACGAGGACGAGACCGGGCGGCTCAAGGTCGTGCGCGGGCGGACCATGGAGCGCGGCGACCTCGACGAGGCCGAGCGCCGCTACTCGCGCGGGCTCGTCGACGACGCGCTCGGGCAGCGCCGGATCACGTTCCGCTCGAACATCGCGTCCGACCGGGCGTTCTCGGCCCGCGACAGCGTGGCGAGCATGGGCCTCGAGAGCGCCCTGTGCATCCCGCTGATCGTGACGCCCATGCGCACGGTCCACGACGCCAACGAGGACCGGCGGCGGACGCGCCGGCGGAGCCGCGTGCTCGGCGTGCTCTACCTCGACAGCACCTCGCCGATCCGCGACCTCGACGACCCCGACCTGCGGCTGCTCGAGGCGGTCGCCGCGCAGGCCGCGATCGCGCTCCAGAACGCGCGGCTCCACCACCAGGCCACGACGGACCCGCTCACCGGGCTCGCGAACCGCGGGTTCATCAAGCAGGTCTTCGAGGAGGAGCTGCGGCGGGCGCGCGACGCGCGCGAGCCGCTCGCGTTCCTGATCCTCGACCTCGACCACTTCAAGCGGATCAACGACACCTGGGGGCACGGGGTCGGCGACGAGGTCCTCCGCCGGGCGTCGGGCCGGTTCCGCCGCGCGCTCCGCCGCGACGACTACCTGGGTCGCTGGGGCGGCGAGGAGTTCGTCGTGATCCTCCCGGGCGAGGACACCGACGGCGCGCTGATCGTGGCCCAGAAGATCGCCGACGCGCTCCGCTCGCGCCCGATCTCCGAGGCCGAGGTCCGGGTCACCGCCTCGATCGGGGTCGCCGTCTACCCCGAGCACGGCGACACGCCGGGCCAGCTCATCAAGCGCGCGGACCAGGCGCTCTACGCGGCGAAGGCCGCCGGGCGCGACCGCACGCTCGTGTTCCGCCCCGAGCACGACAAGACGAACCACCGCACGAGCCCGCTCGCGGGGCTGCTCGACGGCGACGCGTCGCGCCTCCAGCGCAACCTCGAGGCGGTGTTCGACACGATCGACGTCCTGCGCTCGGCGCGCCCGCCGCGCGAGATCCTCGCGCGCGCGCTCGACAACGTGTGCGACCTGACGCGCGCGCGGCGGGCCCTGATCGTCGTCGAGCGCGGCGAGGGCGGGCTCGAGGTGCTCGCGGGCCGCGGCGCGGGCGGGCGCACGCTCGAGGCCGACCAGGCGGGCGACTTCTCGCAGTCGGCCGTCCGCACCGCCCTGGCCGAGGGGCGCAGCCTGTGCATGCTCGACTCGAGCGACCCCGACGCGCGCCGGTTCACGTCGACGAGCATCGACAAGCTCGGCCTGAGCACGATCATGTGCGTCCCCCTGATCGTCGGCGACCGCACGCTCGGGGCGCTCTACGCCGACGACCACACGGCCCACCGCGAGTTCACGCAGGCCGACCTGGCCCACCTCGAGGTCATGGCGAACCAGCTCGCGCTCTCGCTCGCCGCGAACTCGCGGCTCTACGCGCTCGTGAGCGGCTCGCGCGAGTGGGAGGAGACGAAGAGCCTCAAGGACGAGGTGGCGCGCCTGCGCGCCGAGCTCGGCCGGCTCCGCGGGGCCGACGGGGACCCGGGCCCGTGAGCGCCCCCCGGCCCGGCGGCCCGGCCGCGCCCCGCGTGCCCGCGGACGACCCGCGGCTCGACGGCGTGCGCGCGCTCCTCGCCGTCATGGACCGCCTGCGCGACCCCGGCGGCTGCCCGTGGGACCGCGCGCAGGACGCGGCCACGCTCCGCCCCTTCCTCGTCGAGGAGACGTTCGAGCTGCTCGAGGCGCTCGACCTGGGCTCCGACCCGGCCGTGGCGGAGGAGCTCGGGGACGTGCTGTTCCAGGTCGTGTTCCACGCGCGCCTGGGCCAGGAGCGCGGGGCCTGGGACCTGGGCCGGGTCGCGCAGGGGATCGCCGACAAGCTCGTCCGCCGGCACCCCCACGTGTTCGCGCCCGCCGCGGAGCCGTCTTCGGGCGCCGGCCCGAGCGCGCCCCCGCTCACGCCCGGGGAGGTCCTCACAGCCTGGGACGAGCACAAGCGCCGGGAGGGGCGGCGCTCGGCGCTCGACGGCGTGCCCCGCGCGCTGCCCGCGCTCCTCCGCGCCCAGCGGGTGCAGGAGAAGGCCGCCCGGGCCGGGTTCGACTGGCCCGACCCGCGCGGACCGCTCGACAAGCTCGCGGAGGAGCTCGCCGAGGTCCGCGAGGCCCTCGCGCGCGGCGACCGGGCCCAGGTCGCGGCCGAGCTCGGCGACCTCGCGTTCGCCCTCGTCAACCTCGCGCGGCACCTCGAGGTCCCGGCCGAGGACGCGCTCCGCGGGGCGGTGGCCCGCTTCGAGGGGCGCTACCGGCGCATGGAGGGGCTGGCGGCCAGCGCGGGCAAGGTCTTGCGCGACATGGACCTCGCGGGCCAGGACCGCCTGTGGGACGAGGCGAAGCGCCTCGAGCGCGCGGAGCAGGCCGCGACCGGCCCGAGTTGACGATCCGGGGCGCCTGCCCCAGGTGGGACGACCGGGCCGCACGAAATCGTGCACACGCCCCGCCAGCTCGACGTAATGACGTGGGTTACGTTCCGGCGCGACGTATGCTCCAGGTCAAGTGTCGAGAGAATGTCGCGGAGGGCCACCATCCCCGACCTTTTCCCCAAGGTCTTCCGTGCTCTCGACGCGGACCCAGGCGAGTTGCCTGGGTCCGTCTCTTTTTGGGCGGCGCGGGCCCGGGACGGCTCGACGGCTCCACTGCCTCGGGTCCCCTGGCCGGCCCGTCGAGCACCCCCCGCGGGCCGCACCTGGGCCGGCCTCGCGAGCGGCCCGCCCCCCCGGCAACGCCCGCTGACGGCCCTCCGCTCGGCGGCCACCCGCTCCGTCACCCCCGCTCAGCCGGGGGCGGTGCCGCTCCGCACAGGGGTGACTCGCCTCCGTGCGGTCCTTCCGAAGCGAGCGCAGGCACGCTGCGCCTGCCGCTACCCTGCCCAGGGCGCCGCGGCCCGCCAACACCTCGGTCCGGCCGTCCAGACGAGGCCGCTCGACGGGCAACGCTCAGTTGGCGGCCCAGACCTCGTCGATCGTCGGAGCGAACAGGACGGCCTCGGCCCAGCGGTCGAGCGCGTGCTCGTCGGCCTCGGCCACGCGGCGCTCCACGTCGGCGGAGAGCTGCTTGAACTTGACCCGGAGCAGGGAGAGCAACGTCTCGCGCTTGCCCTCGAGCCTGCCCTGTCGCCGTCCCTCGAGCCGGAGCGCCTCGCCCAAGGTCATGACTTCCTCCTGGTGCTCCGTGGGGAGGGCCTCGCGCAGGGCCTCGATCGCCTGGTCGATTTCGGCCTCCGCGGTCACCTCGAGAATATACACCCACGCGCGCTGGCGATCGAAGCGGTGCAAGGCCGCGAGCAGGTCCGCGACCGAGCGCACGAACGCGACGAGCGAGTCGGGACCGGGCCGCGCCCGCAGCGCGCGCCCGTGCTTCAAGAGCAGGAACGCGAGCCGGCCGAACGCCGAGACCGAGCGCGCGCGCAACGCCTCGTCGGAGGCGCGCGAGAGGTCGTCGAGCAGGATCCGGAGCTCGGGCAAGAGGTCGCCCAGGGCCGTGCGGGCCGCGTCGGGCACGTCGAGGAGCGCGCCGAGGGTCGTGGGCGCGGACCAGGAGCGCGCCCCGTGGTAGAGCACGATCGGGAGCACCGGAGGCACCCGCTTCGCGCCCGGGTGGTCCTCGAGCCAGCGGTCCCAGAGCCGCACCATGTAGAAGACGGCCCACAGGGCCGCGAGCGGGTCCTCGGTCGACTGGTGCTCGTAGAGCAGGAAGCACACGAAGCCCGGCTGGCCCGCGATCTCGACCTCGTAGACGAGGTCCGAGAACGACTTGCCGAGCCGCTCGTCGACGAAGCTCGTGGGCGAGTGCCGGAGCGTCTCGAGGTCGAGCTGGGCGAGCACCGCCGGCGGCAGCGCGGCCTGGATCGCGCCGACGGCGTCCTCCGTGCGCGAGAACGCGGCCTTGCAGAGCGCGTCGTGGGGGTCCTGGGTCACGGGGCCGCACCCTACCGCGCGGCACCGACAGGCCGGGGCGCGGGGCCCCGGCGAAGCGATCGGGTCGTGTTCGGGTCGGCCGAGCGTCGGGTCGCAGGGGCCGCGCGCTTCGTTTCGTGACCGAAGTCGACGGGCAAGACTTGCTCGCGGGCGCGCGACGAACCGGGCGACGTCGGCACGGCCGGGCGCCAAGTCCTGCGGCGGCGGTCAGGCCTGCGCGGACCGCCATGTGCCCCGCGCAGGGCCGTGAGCCTGCCCCGTCGCCTCCTGCCTGGCCGGACCTACTCGACGACGCGCCGCACGGCGCGGCGCGTGTTCTTCCTCAAGCCGAGCCCCGAGACGAACGCGATCGTGCGCTACGCGCTGGGCGCCGCGCTCGTGCGCCACCCCCGGATCGCGCTCTACGCGCTCCTGGCCCACGTGAACCACGTCCACGCTGTGCTCGGCGACCGCGGCGACGGGTCCGAACCGTGGCAGCTCCCGGCCTTCAAGCAGTACTTCCCCTCGCTCGTGGCTGGCGCGCTCAACGCGCGCCTCCGCCGCGGCGAGAACCTCTGGACCACGGGGAGCTACGGCGCAGTCGAATTGCACGGACGCGAGGCGCTCGACGCCCAGCTCTTGTACTGCTGGACCAACCCGACCCTCGACGGCCAGGTCGCGCACCCGGACCAGTGGACGGGGACGAAGTTCTTGCCCGAAGACTTCGGCCGCACGATCACGGTCGAGAAGCCCGCGGGTGCGTTCTTCGGCGGCCGCCGACCGGCGCAGGTGCTCGAGCGAGCGGCGCGCGCGGGGGACGGGCAGGACGACGACGACGCCGGGGAGGCCGCCGACGGCGCGACCGCGGGCGGCCCGGCCAAGGGCGGTCCGCGGTCGAAGCGCCCCGCGGGTGGACGCGCCGAGGGCGTCCCCGAGGAGACGCCGCCCGTCGGCCGGCCGGCGTGGGGGCCCGGCGATCTGGGCGGGGCCGAGCTCGCGCGCGAGGAGCGCGAGGCCTGGCGCGAGCTCACCGAGCGGGCGCGGGCCGAGCGCGCGCGGGCGCGGGCCAAGCGCGAGGCGAAGCAGCGCCGAGGGACCAAGCGCCGCCGCAAGAAGGTCGCGGAGGACAAGGAGCGCCGGCGCCAGAGGGCCAAGGCCAAGCTGCCCAAGACGCGGCCTCCCCGACCGCCGCGTGTCCGCACGACCTTGCCCGACTCGGTCTCCTTCGTGATCGAGCCCCCGCCCGGCTTCGAGCGGCGTCCCGCGGAGGCCACCGCGCACTACCGCGCGCTGCTCGACGCCGAGGTCGAGCGGATCGACGCCCTGCGCCGCGAGGCCGGCTTCCAGCGCTACATGGGCGTCGCCGCGGTCGAGGCCACCGACCCGCTCGACGCGCCCGGGGACACCTGGCCCAGCTTCGGCCTGAACCCCAGGATCGCTTGCAAGGACAAGGAGCAGCGGATCGAGCTCCTGCAGGGCCTTCGCGCCTGGCGCCAGGCCATGCGCGACGCCCGCCTCCGTTGGTCCGAGGGCGACCGCGAGGTCGTCTTCCCGCGGGGCGCATACGCGATCTGGCGCTTCCACGCCGCCCGCGTCGAGGGCGTCACGCCCGCCGCTGTGGGCGGCACCGTGGGCGCGACAGGCCCGCCCACGGCGGCCTGAGGTCGGCCGGGGGCCTCGAACACCCCACAACCCGGCACCACCCGCCTCGGCGCCGCGACCCTCGAGCAGTGGACGCGGCACCGAGGCCGGCGGCGCGTACACCGACGGGCGCGAGAACGCGCTGAACAGGAGCGCAGGGGCGCGCCTGGAGGGCATAGCAAGGATCGGGCCGGCTGGGGCCTTGGCACTGCTCTGGGTCGGGTCTCCCCCCACGCGACTGTGGGTCGCTCCTGGGCCCGTCTCGCGAGCGGCCCGCACACCGTCAACGGCTTCCTGAACGACTGCACGCACCTGATCCTCGATCGCGACCCGCTCTACACCCAGCGCGTGCGTCGGCGGCGGCGGAGACGGCCCCCCGCGCGCGCCGCCCTGACCTGGGCCCCGGCCCCGCTACGACGCTCGTCGTCGATGCGCTGGCCGACCACCGCCGACCGCGCAGCCCGGGACCCGCGAGGGGCCCGGGCTCGCGGCGCGTACGGGCGCGTGCGCGGAGGGGTCTGCGGAGGGGGTCAGGAGGGAGGCGGAGAGGCCCGCCGGGGGCCCTGGGCAGGGGGGCTGGGGCACAAACCTGGGACGGGTGATGACCCGATCTTCCTCAAGACCGAGAAGCGGATCGCGGCCCTCGGGCTCGTCTACCTGCTCGCGTTGATGGTCTACGCATTGATCCAGCGCCACGCGCGGCGGGCCCTCGCCGACGCCAACGAGGTCGTCCCGGGCAACCGCGGAGTGACCGCAAAGCCGACGACCGCCGTGCTCTTCAAGCTCGTCCACGGGATCGACGTCCTCAGGCCGACGCCGGGCACGGCTCACGCGGTGGTGACCAGGATCACGGAGCCACAGCTCGACGCCCTGCGGCTGCTTCGCCACCCACTGCTCGAGGATCCATGCGTGCGGATCTCGGCACCCCACGCGCCTCGCCGGGCGCGCGACAAGACCTATGCCAACTGGCGCCAAAAGCAGCGCGCTCAGGCCGGAGAAAATGGCGCGTCGTCATCCGCGATCCCTTGAATGTGGGCCGCCGCGCTCCGCGCCACACCGCTCGGCACCCTCGCACGACGCGACCCCGCGTCGCGCCGCTGCTTGCCCGTGCCGGCGCCCGAGCACCCGCTGGCGCCCGCGCAGGGCGCCTCGCGCGGTCGCCGCGCCCAGGCCGCGGCGACGTGGCGCCGAGACGCGACACCGAACACGCCCGAACTGCCGGCCCACATGCAGACCAAAGCTCCTGTGGGTCGCTCCTGGGCCCGTCTCGCGAGCGGACCGCACACCGTCAACGCGCGCTGACGGTCCCCCGCTCGGCGACTGCCTGCTCTGTCACCCCGGCTCAGCCGGGGGCGGCGGCGCTCCAGATGGGGGTGGCTCGCCTACGTCTGGTCCTTCAGAAGTGGGCGCATGCGCGAAGGGGCCTGCGGAGGGGGTCAGGAGGGGGGCGGAGAGGCCCGCCGGGGGCCCTGGGCAGGGGGGCTGGGGCACAAACCTGGGACGGGTGATGATGACAGGCCAACATCACGGCGGCGGAGTTTCCGGACAGCACGGGGGCGGCGTCGCTCCAGATGGGGGTGGCTCGCCTACGTCCGGTCCTTCAGAAGTGTGACACAGGGTTAGCGAGACCGCAAGGGTACAAGGGACAAGACTCCATGCTGCCATCTGAACAAGAACTCCGGGCGGTGGAGCGATCCCGATCGCCGAGTGGTCATAGACGTGCTGAACAACAACGTCTGGCCGACTTGCCACAAATGCGAAGATCGCCGTCATGGCCGCCCCCGAAGCAGCGCACCCGGCAGCAAGAGACGCAGGCCACGGCTTACGTGCCAAGTAGTTACTGATAAGGATCGACATGGCCAAAGATGCCCAGATGCCGAAGACTGGTGGCACCTCAAGGGCCATAGCGATATCTTCAATGACGAGGTGGGGACGCCCGAACGGCGCCGCACAGACCAGCACCACAAACGCTGGCCACACAAATGCAAAGACTACGTGAGCGGCCCACGGCGGAGATCGCTCGACCAGGGCGGACAAAGGAAGCGGCGCTAGCCCTAAAGCAAAGCACGCCAGCAACATGCGGGATGACTGAAGCCACGCCAGGACAGTGAAATGACCAACCACCAACTGCACAACGGTACCCGCAACGGCAACCGCCACGGCTGACGCGAGAGCGTTAAGCACCCTCCGGCGCATCGCTAGCGCGATCCAGGAGTCGTGCGGAAGGGGTTGATTCCTTCCGCGGGAATGAAAAACGGGTTCGCGGACGGCTTGAGCCAGCGATACTTCATCTTGAGCTTGTAGAAGCCACCCCCATTCCAAGGGACAAACCAGCCATCGTCCTTGACCATGAACTCGATTCGCTTGCCTTCGTCGTGTTCAGTCATCTTCGCCGAAACGAAGCCGGAGGAGCTGGGCTGTCCCAACACACTGTACGTAAAGAAGTGCGCAAACTCATGGACAATGAGACCTGCGGCGTCCTTGTAGTCCTCGGCGTCCGTTTCCAAGAGGTCATGATTGAAATCCGGTCCGTCCAGGACAAGAGATCGGTCGGGTGCATCGCTGTCGTAGCCCAGGGCGACGCCCCGGAAGTTCGTCTGACTAGATCCCCAAGAACGAGTGGCCGATATGTAGATGTTGACGCGGTTCTTTGAGAGGAAGTCTGTTGCGCTAGTGGTGCCCAAAGCTAGGCCCTTGCCGTGGGCTTCGGCGAGGATCACGTTGTTGAGGTAGTTGGAGACCTCTGGATTGGTCTCTATCTGAAGCTCGGCATAGCGGACTGCTTGCGCGACGTCGATCGTGTAGTCGGCTTGTGACATGCCATGAAGAAAGTGAATGCAGAATCCCGTGCCTCGAAAGGCTTTCCGCATACTCCGGATTGCTTCCAGAGCATCGAAAACCACCCAATTGGGTCGCTGGCTGGCCAACGAGGCCTGCCAGATAGCATTGAGGTTCGTCTCGAAGGGCGCGAGGCTCTCGTCTGCAATCTGCGCCGCTCTGGCTGGGGAGACTTCCAACCCCCAAGGATCCACCCCGTTGATCGGGTCGTTCCCGAACGCGCTGTACGCGTTCCCCAACTGCCCCGGGTCCCCCCAGATCCCGAGCGGGTCGCGACTCACCCACCGCCCGGCGCCCGCGTCCAGGTACCGCAGCCGGAAGAACCCCCACCCCGTTTCGCAGTCCCAGCGCCGCCCCTGGAAGCGCCACGGGTTGCCTGTCCCCCCGCCGCCCCCGACCGCGTCCCCGTCCGCGTCGGTGACCCGGACCTCCCCGTAGATCGACCGGTAGTCGTACCGCTCGACGACCCGCCCGCTCGCGTCGGTCAGCGCGACGACCGACCACACCGAGTTCGCCGCGGCGTAGTAGGTCTGCCCGCTCTTGCGCCACTGCACGAGCTGGTCGACGTACAGCCCGCCCCACACCATGTCGGCGACCACGGCCCCGCTGGCCGCGTCGACCTCCTCCACCTCCTGCGCCCCGTCCCAGACGTGCAGCACCCGCCGCGCGACCCCGTCGGCCGGGTCCACGTACGTCCGGTCCACGCGCCGCCCGCCTGCGTCGTAGCGGTACCGCCCCACGACCACGCCGTCGCTCACGCGCTCGACGCGCACGAGCCGGTCGAAGGCGTCCCACTCCAGCCGGTAGTCGCCCTGCCGGATCCGATTCCCGTTCGGGTCGTGCGTGAGCGCGTCGTCCCCCTGCACCTGCCCCGCGAGGCTCAGGCGCGTGAGCCGCGCCGCCTCGTTCATGAGGTCCGGCTGGTACTTCCCGTTCGCCCGCCGGTTGGTCGCCAGGACCTCCCCGTCCTGGACCCGCTGGACCCAGTTGCCCACGCCGTCGAACTGCCAGCTCGTCGGCGCGCGCCCCGCGTCCGAGCTGCCGCCCGTCCCCGCGTAGCTCACCTGCACGACCCGGTAGGCCGAGTCGTAGCCGTAGCTCTGCGTCCGCGCGACCTGCCCGCCGCCCGCCGCCGCGGTCCGGTCCCACGTCGCCGTCTCGCTCGCCCTGCGGTTCGCCCGCGTCCACGCGTACCCGAACGACGCCACGTCCTGGCTGCCGGTGCCCGGGCCTTGCACGTTCGCGGGGCCCAGGTGCGTGAGCGCGGTCAGCCGCTTCGCCGGGTCGTACCCGAACTGCGTGAGCACGCCGTTGCCGGCCTCCGCGAGCAGCGGCCGCCCACCGAGCCACTCGTGCCCCTGGATCGGCGCCCCGGTCCCCTGCTCGACGATCCGCAGGAGCCGATCGAGCCCGTCGTGCTCGTAGCCGATCGTCCTCCCCGACGAATACGTCACGCTCGTCCGGTTCGAATCCAGATCGAACGTCCGCGCGATCGTCCGGTCGGCCGCCGCCGGCGCCGACAGCACGGCGATCGAGCCGCTCGTGGCCCCCGTGTAGGCGCCGACGTTCGTGGTCGCCTGCGCCCGCGTGCGCTCGAAGACCTGCCGGCCGAAGGAGTCCCACACGCAGCTCGTGACCACGTCGTCGCCCGGGTCCCCGGGGTCGTTCTGGTCGATCGCGAGCCGCAGGCGCGACAGCCCGTCGTACTCCCACGCCTGTACGCCCGTCGGCGCGACCTGCTGGCCCGTGCCCTCGAGCCCGAGCGCGAGCCGGCTCACGTCCTGCCGGCGCAGGCGCCCGATCGCGTCGAACGTCCGCTCGATCACGGTCCCGTTGCGGTCGATCGACTGGACCGGCAGCGAGTCGCGCCCGTAGATCGTCCGCGAGGCCGTCCCGTCCGCCCCGAGCACGTACGTCGCCCGGTCCCGCGCGTCGTGGACCCAGCCCGTCGTGTTGCCGTTGTCGTCCGTCCGGCCCACGAGCCGCGAGTTCTTGTCCCACGCCTGCCGGATCGTGATCAGCCCGTCGGGGTTGGCCGGGTTGCTCGTGTCGAGCCCCGTGAAGACCCCGCCCAGGTCGAGCTGCCCGTTGCCGAGGCCACCCGCCTTGAGCAGGAGGTCCGTCTGCACCGGCCGCCCGATTCCGTCGTAGCGGCTGTGGACCACGTTGCCGTGGTCGTTGATCCAGCCGCCCCCGGTCGTCGTGAAGCTCACCGGGTCCGGCACCAGCGGCGCGCCCGACTGCGCGTCGGAGGCCGCGATCACGAGCCCGCGCGAGTCGTAGACGAGCCGCCCCGTCTGCCCGATCGGGTCCGTCGCCCGCACGAGCCGCCCGAGCGCGTCGTAGACCGCGTGCGATCGGTACTCCTCCACCCCCGTGAGCACCGGCGACCGCTCGAACGTCCGCGACGAGACCGGCTGCCCGGCCTGGTTGTAGAGGTACTCCACCTCGTTGCGGACGTGCCCGGTCCCCGCCCGGCTCCCGAACGCCGGGCCGACGCCGCGCACGAGCCTCCCCGCGCCGTCCCACAGCGCCAGGCTCTCGTCGCCCTTCGGGTCGACCGCGCGGACGACGCGGCCGAGGCGGTCGAGCTCCGCGAACGACACGGCCTCCTCTTCGCCCACGGGCACCGGCCCGCCGAGCACCGGGATCGAGCGGTCCCAGGTCGAGCCGCTGAAGCTCCCCCCGTCCACGAACAGCCGGGCCTCCGTCCTGAACGCCCGGCCCACCTCGTCGTAGAACACCTCCTCCTCGAGCAGCCGCGGCTTGCCCTCGCTCGTCGGCCCCCGCCGCACGAACCGCACCCGCCGCCCCATGGGGTCGTAGACCGCGTCCCCGCAGTTGTCCTCCGCGTCCGTGACGCACAGCACCTCGTCGAACCCGTCGTAGCGCGTCCGCGTCACGTCGCCGGGGAAGCCCGGCCAGTGCGCCGGGTTGCGCTTCTCCGGCGACACGACGAGCTCCGGCACCCCGTTGATCGTGTGGTGGTACGTGACCACCGCCTGCTCCGACGACCCCCACCCGTCGATCGCCTGGAGCGGCAGGTCCCGCTCGTCCCACACGAACGCGACCCGGTTCCCCTCGGGCTTCGTCACCACCGACACGTTGCGGTTCGGGTCGTAGTCGACCCGCGACACGAGCACCCCCGGCGACGACACCGTGAGCGTCGCGTCGTCCGCGATCGGCTCGACCTCGGCCAGCGTGAGCACCGGCCCGTCGAGCAGGTCGTAGGCGACCTTCCGCGTCCAGTACGGGTTGCTCCCGACCGTGGCCGCCGTCCCGTCGCGCTCGCCCGCGTTCTCGAGGCGGACCTCGACCACGCGCCCGTTGCGGTCGTGCACGACGAGCGCCTCGTAGCCGAGCGCGCCCAGCCCCGCGAGCGCCGGCTCGTGCACGACCGGGCCCACGATCGCCGCCGCCGCCACGGTCGCCACGACCTCGTCGTACGCGTTGAAGGTCGCCCGGTGCTCGACCCCGCGCGGGTCGACGACCGCGAGCGGGTTGCCCCGCCGGTCGCGCCGGAACCGCGTCCGCACGCCCACGGGCGAGGCCGCCGACCCCGAGTTGCGCCCGGGGACCACGCCCACGCCCAGCAGGCTCGCGTCGCCCACGACCTCGCGCACGAAGCCCACGGGCCCCGTGGCGCCGCTCGGGTCGTCGCCCGGGCCCCCGTCGCCGAAGTAGGCGACCTCGTGGACGTTGCCCTCGGGGTCGATCGTCCGCACCGGCTGCCCGAAGCCGTTCCAGAGGAGCCGGGTCTCGATCGCCTGGGTCGTCCCGCCGTACAGCCCCGCGAGCAGCGTCTGCCCCGCCGCGAGCGTGACCGGCGGCGCCCGTGCGAGCACCGGGTCGCCCCGCGTCCGGCCGTCGTCGCTCGCGTCGCCGTTCAGGTCGCCGAGCCCCAGGTCCACCCCGGCCTCGAGCAGGAGCGCCGCCACCTCGGGCTCGGAGACCCCGAGCTCGGTCGCGAGCGCGCCCAGGACCACGCCCGGCGCCCCCTGCTGGTAGTCGAAGAACGTCGTCTGCGTGTAGCGCTCGCGCGTCACGAGCCCGCCCGTCTGCGGCACGTAGTGGTCGTCGAAGGCCCGCGGGTCGGTGATCGCGCGGACCCCGTTGTAGATCGGCTCGTAGGCGAGCTCCCAGCGCCGCGGCCGCACGCCCCCTCGCGTGTCGCCGCGCGCGTCGGGCTCGTCCTGCTGCGCGAGCAGGTTGCCGGCTCGCAGCGGGTCGAGCCGGTCGAGCACCCCGTCGCCCGGCCGGAACGCGTAGCGCGGGTCGTCCTCGGGCTGCGTGTCCTCCGGGTCGTCGTAGTCCCCGTCGCCGTTCGCGTCGATCCCCGCCGTGAGCGCCCCGTCGCCGTTCAGGTCCTCGTCGCCCCAGACCCAGCGCGAGCGCCGGCCCGACGGGTCCACGCGCACGAGCAGCCGGCCCTGCCGGTCGTAGACCAGGGTCCGCTCGAAGTAGTCCGGGTCCTGCCCGTAGCCCGTGCCCCGCGGGCGCAGGTTGCGGTTGGCCCAGGCCCGCACCCGCACGCACTGCTGCTGCGCGTTGTGGAAGTACTCCGACAGGTTGCCGTTGCGGTCGAGGACCGTCGTCTTCCAGGCCGGGTGGTTGAGCGACGCGCCGGCCGGGACCGCGAGCCGCTCGTAGGCGAAGTGGATCGTGCCTCCGGCCTCCTGCGGCGTCGCCTGCCCCGTCCAGGCCGGAAGCTGGCTCGTCCCGCCCCAGCGCTGCTCGGTCACCCGCGCGAACGAGATCAGGTCAGGGTCCGTGCCGTAGCGGTTGCGCGTGCGCGCGAGCGGCTCGAGGAGTGCCTCGTCCTCGAGCGCGAAGGGCGACAGCGCCGCGAGCCCCGCCGCCTCGACCGGGGCGACCACGTGCGTGAGCAGGTGGTTCAGCCGCTCGTCCGCGAACCCCCGCGTGTAGCCGTAGACCTCGCTCCGGCCGCCCGCCTGGACCTGCTCGGGGAGCGGGAGCGGGTCGCCCTCGGTCGTGAGCGTGTTGTCGGGGCCTGTGACCCGCACGAGGTCGCCGAACAGGCCGTACTCGTAGGTGACCCGCCGGCCCATGAAGTCCTGGAGCGCCACGAGTCGCCCGAACGGGTCGTAGCTGAAGTCCACGGCTCGCCCGAGCGCGTCGATCGCGCGCACGAGCCGTGAGGTGCTCAGGAGGGCGTACTCGAAGCGGAGCGCCTGCCCGTGGCGGTCGACGATCCGGTCGAGGGCCCCGGGGGCGGAGGGCGCGTCGAGCGGCCGGAACACGACCCGGGTCCCGTCGGGGTTGCGGATCGTGACCTCGCCCGTGTCGGGGCCCGTGGGGTTGCCGGCGGCGTCGGTCTCGGAGAAGGACAGGCGGACGAAGTACTCGTCGGGCGCCCGGTAGGTCCCGTCGGGCTGGCGCCGGAACGTGTCGGTGCGGGCCGAGCCCGTGACCCAGGCCAGGTCGCCCGAGGGCTCGCGCACGAGCCGCTGGTCGTAGCCGTGGTTCCAGCGCTGCCCGAGCGGGCCCGTGTAGAGCACGAAGCTCTTGTAGGTCCGCGAGAGCACGAACGACGGCCCGCGCGGCGCGGGGACCACGAGGTCGACGCGGGACTCGACCTTGCCGCCGTTGCTCAGGAGGACGGGGTTCGTGAGGAACCAGACGTGGAAGCTCAGGCTCGCGATCACCTGCGGGCCGTCGGGGGGGCAGGGCTTCGTCGAGGCCCTCGTGTCCGCGCCGAAGCTCGCGTCGTTCACCGCCTCCTGGGGGAACACGGCCACGACCGTCCCGTCGCGGACCTCGAACCCGTCGGGCAGGAAGACCTCCGAGGCCCCGAGCAAGACCGACTCGGGCTCGCCGCTCGAATCGGCGAAGATCCCGAAGCCGCAGATCAGGACCTGGAACGGGACGTTCTGGAACACCTGCACGTCGAGCGGCACGTTGCCGTTCGCGTCCGTCTCGAGGACGGCCCGCGGCCCCTGTCCGTTGACGGACGCGAAGGGTTGCGTCTCGTCGATCGGCGCCAGCGGCACGACCTTGACGACCACGAGCATTCCGTCGACGACCACGAGGGAGTAGCTCCCCGGCCCGCCGGCGGGGTCCGCCTCCGGGCGCGCGTGGCGGATGCCGGCCGACGCCTCGAGCCGGAGGTCCTGCGTGAGCTCGACCCCGCTCACGACCACCGCGTCCGGAGCGTCCGCGAGGGCGTCCCACCGATCGAGGATCTGGCCGATCGAGTCGGTCACGGTCACCTGCGTCCGCTCGCCCGCGACCTCGAAGTCGCCGACTTCGACCGCGACCTGGCCGTTCGCGTCGGCGACCGTCGTGACCACGACCTCCCCGGGACCGAGCTCGATCTCGTCGGCCGAAGCGCCCGTGACCCGCGCCTTGGGCGGGCGAGTGACCCCGCCCGAGGGGCCCGCCGCGGCCTGGGTCGACAGGTGGACCCGGACCGTCTCGCCGGGGCTCGCCTGGGCGGTCCGAGATCGCCTGCTCCAGGGGGCGGTCCCGTCCGGCGCGGCGCTCTTGCCGCAGGTCGTCTGCAACGTCGGCGTCGTCGGCGGGTCGCCAGGTCCCGGGGTCGGCGGCGCGGGCAGGGCCGGGCGCTCGCGGCGGACCGTGATCCCGATCGCCCCGCTCGGGGCCGAAATGCCCCCGTCCGGCCCCTCGGCCGTCACGTGCAAGGTCGACGGCCCGTCCGCCGGCAGGACGATCGCCGTGCTCCAGGCCCCGCTCGAGTCGATCGAGGCGACCCCGTTCGTCCGGTGCCCGTTGATCCACACGCGCGCGACGTGGTCCGCGGGCCCCGTGCCCGAGACGAGCAGCGTCGTCTGGGTCAGGACCGCCGCGATCGTCGTCCCGTCGAGCGGCGAGACGATCGCCGGCGCCGCGGGCGCGGTCGCTCCCAGCGGCGGGCGGGTCGTGAAGACGATCCCGGTCGTCTGCGCGAGCGGGTTGCCGGCCAGGTCGCGGAGGTGCGGGTGGATCGCCACGCCGCAGGCGACGCCCGACGGCAGCGCGGTCGTGGGCTGCACGACCACCGTCCGCCCGTCCGGCGCGAGGGACACGGTCGCCGCTGTCGCGCCGCCCGGGGCGAGCGTCACCGACACGGTCGCGCCCGTGACCGACGCGGGGTCGAGGGCCTCGTCGAAGGTCAGGAAGATCTGTCCGACCGAGGACGGCTCGACGAGCCCCGCCCCGTCGCTCGGGAAGCTCGAGACGAGCCGGGGCCCCGCCAGGTCCGGTCCCGCGGCCACACGGTAGGCCGCCAGGAACGGGCTCGTCCCCGGGGCGTCCGGCGCCTGGTCGAAGGCGAGCGGCGAGTCGGCCGCGGAGAGCTCGGACAGGACCCGCAGCTCGAGCTCGGCCCCTGACGGCAGCGGGCTCGTCGGCGTGACCACGAGCGTCCGGTCCACGAGCACGTAGGTCACCGGCAGGACGACCTCGCTCGCCGGGCCGGCCTGGCGGTCGACGAGGAGGACCGAGGCCGCGAGCGCGCCCGGGTCCGCCGTGGGCGCCCGCGTGAACGTGAGCTCGAAGCGCGCGTCGGCCGGGACCTCGAGCGCGCCCGGCGCGGGCGCGACCGCCTCGACCTGGAACGAGCGCAGGATCGTCGCCGAGACGACCCCGCCCCGCTCGGGGCGCGAGGTCCCGCCCAGCACGGGCGCGAGCCGGAGCTGGACGTCGGCCAGCGCCACGTCACGCACGTCGTGCCCGGCGTCCCACAGGATCACGTGCCGCTGCCCGAGTGGCGTGCCCGGTCGAGCGTTCAGGGCCCCGGCCGCGACCGTGAGCGGCGCCCAGGTCTGGCCGCCGTCGCGCGAGAGCTCCGCCACGACGTCGACCGGCAGGACGTCCGCCACGACCTCGAAGTAGACGGGCACGTACCGGCGGCTGATCACGGGTGGGACCTGGAGCACCGACACGACCGGGTCGTCCTCGACCTCGGTCGTCTGCCAGAAGCCCGCGACCAGGGCGCGTCCGCTCCCGTTGGCGCTCCCGCTGGCGCCGGAGCCGGGGCTCGTGCCCGCCGGCGGCCCGAACGCCGTCGCCTCGCCGAGCGACCAACCGAGGGCTCCGCCGCCGGCGACGGCCTCCCCGCTCGCCCCCGCGATCGGGGCGAGCGTGGCCTGGAGCCGGCGGCGCGTGATCCGGAGCGTCCCGAAGTCGGTCGCCACGTCCTCCGGGAAGAGCGGCAGGAGCGGGCCCGAGCGGAACTGCTCGCCGTCGACGACGACCTCGAGGACGATCGGGCTGCCCGCCTCGAGCGTGAGCTGGGCCGAGCGATACAGCCCGGCGCCAGCGTGCGGCATGGGCTCCTGCCGGCCGCCGGTGCTCTCGGTGAAGACAGCGCTCACGCTCGCGCTCGCGATCGGGCTCCCGTCGCCGCGCAGCACCTCGACCTGGAGCGTCGTGGTCACGGGCCGCGTCAGGTCGTCGAGCGACGCCAGCTCGGAGCCCTTGACCCGCGCCGGCGCGCTCGGGTTGCCGAGCAGGTCGAGCGCGATCACCCGAAGCGCCGTCTGCTCGCCCGTGGGCGTGGGCACCGTCAGTTCGAGGGACGGCGCCCCGCCCGGGAGCCGCCCAACCTCGACCCACGTCTCGCCGTCCTCCGTGCGCTCGACGACGTACTCGGCCAGGCCGACGCCCGCGTCGGTCGAGCCGGTCCAGCGGAGCGTCGTCGTCGGCGCGAAGGGGTGCGGGCCCGCGACCGGGATCCCCGGCCGCGTCGGCCCCGTCGCGTCGAGCGCGAAGGTCGTCGTCGCCCGGGACGTCGTCCCGGGCGGCACCGGCTGCCCCGGCACGACCCCGTTGCCGAGTGCGTCGGCGATCGAGACCGTGACCTCGTGCGGCCCGTCCGCGAGCGGGAGCGCGGGCGTCCAGGAGACCCCCGTCGAAGAGACGAGCGCCTCGGCCGTGCGGTCGACGCCGTCGACGAACAGGCGCGCCGTCGCCAGGTCCAGGCCCACGCCGGGGCTCGTCCCGCCCGCCGGCCCCACGGGCGGGTCGCTCCAATCGAAGCGGATCGTCGGCCTG
Source organism: Planctomycetota bacterium (assembly GCA_024711205.1). Classification (GTDB taxonomy): domain Bacteria; phylum Planctomycetota; class J058; order J058; family J058; genus JANJTH01. The sequence goes on from JANJTH010000354.1 coordinate 25,568, forward strand.
GCGTCGGCGGACGTCGTGCCCGAGGGCGGCGCCTGCGCCAGGGCGACGACCGGCGCCGTGCGGTCCACGAAGATCGATCGCTCGGCCGTGGCCTGCGTGCCCGCCCCGTCGGCGATCCGGAGCTCGAGCTTCCACGCGCCCTCGCCGAGCGCCTGCGCGAGCGACATGCCCGCGGCCGTGACCGTCGCGTCGGCGGTCACGTCCGCGACGGCGCCCGTCGGGTCGGTCCGGAGCACGCGCACGGTGCCCAGATTCACGCCCGAACCGCTGTCCGAGAACGTCGCCACGAAGGCGACCGACGCGACCGCGGTCGTCGGCCCGGCGGGGTCGGAGGCGAGCCCCTCGATCACGGGGGCGAAGTGGTCCTGGGTGAAGACCACCGTCGCGCTGGAGGCGTGGTTCGCGGGGTCGACCGCGGCGTACGGGTCGGCCGCCTCGACGACGAGCGTGTGCGGCTGGTCGTGCAGCACGCGCGCGACCTGCGCCTCGAACGTGTAGTGCCGCCGGCCCGAGATCGTGCCCTGGGAGGTGAGCTGGACGGGGAGGATCGCGCCGTCGAGCCGTACGACCACGCTCGACACGTCCGTCAGGTCCGAGATCGCGGCGGCGACGAGGAACGGCCCCGGCCCGAGCGTCTGCCCGGGCGTCGGCTGCGTGACGACGACCGCCGGCGGGCTCGTGTCGACGTCGACCTGGCCGCTCGACGTCGTGCCCACGTTCCCGGCGGCGTCGCGGACGACGAGGTCGTAGACGTAGCGGTCGTCGGGGGGCGACGGGTCGGTGACGAAGAACGACGTCGGTCCTGGGCCGGACAGCGGTTGGTTCGTGACCGTGTGCGTGGCCCCTGTGCTCGCGTCTCGGCGGACCACAGAGAGCTCCGTCAAGCCCGCAGCCGGCACGAACTGCGGCATGGCGCCCTCCGCGACCGCGACCTGGAGGGTCACGGAGCCGCCGGGCGCGGTGACGAGGCTCGTCTGCGAGAGCACGCTGACCGACGGCGGGCTCACGTCGAATAGGTACTCGGACGAGAGCTGGGAGTCCGCCTGCCGCCCCGCCAGGTCGACCGCGCGCACGAAGTAGCGGATCGAGTCGTTGCGCATGGGGCTCGGCGAGGTGAACTGCGCCACGGAGCCCGCTTGCTGCGCGACGAGCACCTGCGGCGAGCCCGCGGACCGCGGGATTTCCCAGAGCTCCAGGCGCGCGATCCCGACGTCGTCGGTCGCCGAGGCGAAGATCGTCGTGGGCGTGTTGCGGACGAACGGGCCGCCGTCGGAGGTCGCCGTGACGGTGGGGGCGGCGAAGTCGTAGGTGACGGTCAAGTCGTTCGTGATGTACGCGATCAGCCCGGCTGGGCGAGGACGAAGAGCGAAGCGGATCCTCTGCGTGCTCGGCGAAGTCGGGAGCGAGACCGAGACGGTCGAGCGGTAGCCGTTGGCCGCGTGCAGGTCGAACCGGTCGCCGTAGAACTGCCGGCTCGCGAACCGCAGATTGACGGGGTCCCAGAGCTCGCTCTGGAGCTGGAACGGGCCCGGAGTCGTCGGGTTCGTGAGCGAGACGACCACGTCGAACTCCCCCGGGACCGTGACCGACGGGCCGACCAGGGTCGCCGCGAGCTGGCCTGCGAAGTGCCCGTAGACCGACTGCTGCGTCGGGGCGCCGCCGGCGTAGAGGAGCGAGAGCGCGTACGGTCCGCCGCTCGCCAGGGCGCCCGAGGGCACCTGGAAGTGGAAGGGCGAGCCAGGGACCTGGGCCAGGGGGATCCCGTTCAGGGTCGCGCCGAGGGGCTGGACGCCACCCGCGAGCGGGACGAAGAACACGTCGGAGCCGATCGTCGGGTCGGTCCACGTCAGGAGCTGGGTCCCCAGGCCCACGGGCGTGGGGCCGTGGGTCGCGGGCGCCGACCCGGAGAGGATCACGACCGCGTCGTCGATCAGCACGGCGTAGTCGAGCCGCGCAGGTCGGCTCGTGTCGCCGGTCACGGCCAGGACGCCGTCCAGGCGCAGCACGCCGCCCGCGACCTGGGTCGAGAGCGCGCCGAGCGTCTCGGCGCCGCCCACGGCGAAGGCTCGCGCGATCGGGACCTCGGGCAGGACAAGGTCGGTCGTGAAGGGCACGGCCCAGCCCAGGGTCACCGCCGCGCCGACCGTCGGGAGCCCCGGGACCTGGCCCTCGGCCCAGCCCCCACCGGAGGCGACCGGCAGCGGGGTCGCGGTCCAGGCGCCCGTGGCCGGGTCGAGCTGGAGCCAGGGCACGACGGCTCCGGTGGGCAGCCCCGTCGCGTTCGGGACGCGGACCTCGACCGTGCCGTCGACGACGACGCCTTCGGGCTGAAGGCTCAGGACCGTCTCGGCGTGGTAGCGGCGCTCGGGGTCCGAGGGGCGCGGGAACGGGCTCGGGAGCTGGGCCATGCCCATGCGGTGGAGCGAGAGCGGCGCCCCCTCCCAGCCCGAAGGGAACGTCAGGCGCGCGCCGGCGCGGATCCGCACCTCGAGGCCCGGGACGTCGGGCCGCGCGAGCACCAGGTCCGCGGCGAGCGTCCCGTCCGGCGCGAAGTCGGGCGCGGCCTCGAGGGCCGGGTCGCGGTAGGGGACGAAGAAGATCCGGTCGGCGGCCTGGGAGTCGACGGCGGCGGTCGAGACCAGCGTGTGCGCCCTGCCGGCGCCGACGAGCTGGCCGTCTGCCACGATCGACACGGTCGTGCCGAGCCGGACGCCTTCGAGCACGAAGCGCCCCTGGTCGTCGGTGACGGCCTCGACGTCGGGGCCTGCCAGCACCCGCGCGCCGCCGAGGGGGATCGCGACCGTGGAGTCGTAGAACCCCGCGACGTACCCCGTCACGGTCCCCGTGAGCTGGACCTCGAAGGCGTACGCCACCACCGTCTCGTTGCCCGCGTGGTCGGCGACGCGGGCCGTGAGCGTGTGCGGGCCGTGCTCCAGGTCGTCGAGCGTGGCGGCGGCCTCGGCCGGGCCGACGGCCAGCAGGCCGGTCCGGTCGACCCCGTCGACCGCGAGCCGCACGGAGTCCGGGGCGATCCCGCAGGTCGCGTCGGCGTAGGCGAGGCGAAAGACGACGGTCGACGAGAGCAGGACCGCGGCCTCGGCCGGCTCGAGCGCCAGCGTAGGCGGCACGGAGTCGTACGTGAAGGCGACCGACGCCGCGCCGACGTTGCCCGCGAGGTCGGTGATCCGGGCCTCGAGGGTGTTCGGGCCCTGGGTCAGGTGCGCCGCGACCGCACCGAGCGCGCCGGTGCCCCGGCCCGCGCCCCCCGGCGGGGCGCCAGGCGTGCCCGCGGGCGCGTCGGTCACGGCGATCGCGCTCGTCACGTCCGCGCCGTTCGCCGTCACGACGAGCGAGTCGGCGCGGACGCCCGTGAGGTCGTCGGCCCACGCGACGACGACCGGGGCTCCGTCGCCCACGCAGGCGCCGGACGCCGGCGCCTCGAAGGCGACCGTGGGGGCGACGACGTCGCGCGCGTAGACGAGCAGGCGCGGCGCCGGGCCGTCGAGGCCACCGCCAGCCTCCCGCGCGTGGAAGGCGACGGACCCGGGGCCGTGCTCGCGCGTGGCCTTGAGCAGCCAGCCCGCGTCCGGCGCGCCGCCGAGCGTGGCGGCCACGTCCGACGTCAGGTCGAGAGTCACCGTGCCGCGGCGCCCCCGCTCGAGCGCGACCGCGTCGGTCGGGCTCGCGAGGAACGGGAAGGGCGGCCGGGTCATGCTCCAGGTTGGGCCGCGCCAACCGCGCCAGCCCGGCCGCCGGCAGCCCGGGTCGTCGGGGCTGCGCCAGGTCGCCCCCAGCTCGTCCCAGGGCGTCGACATGCGGTGGGCCGAGAGCTCGAACGTCTTCTTCCAGCCCGGGGGCGCGCGGACCTCGCCCGCGATCGTGAGCTCGAGCACAGCGCGCTCGAGCTCGCCCGTGCCGAGCGCCTGCTCGACCTCGGCCGGGTCGACGCGGAGCAGGGCGCGCTTTCGGGCGAACGCGGCCACGCGGAGGACAGGCTCGTCGCCGTGGTTCGTCGTGGGCCGGGCCTGCGAGATCCAGGTGTCGGCGACGATCGCCACGGGGATGGGCGGGGGGAGCGCCACGAGCTCGAAGTCCACGAGGCCGAGCGCGCCCATGGACGCGGCGCGGACCCGCACGACGCCGAAGGCGGGTGGCGGCCCGAGCGCGACGGTCGCGCGGGCCAGGCCGTCCCGGTCGGTCGTGACCCGGACGCTCGCGGGCGCCAGGGCGCCCGGCCCTGCCGTGACCTCGAAGTCGATCGGGACGCCCGCGACGCCGCGGCCAGCGCCGTCCCGGACGGCCACGACGAGCGGGGCCGGCGCGGTCTCGCCGGAGCGGCCGACCTGTCCACCCCCGGAGACCCCGGCGAGGGTCAGCGGGCCTGCGGCCACGAGGTCGAGGACGAGACGCGGCGGCCGGGCCCCTTCGCGCGCGCCGAGCTCGAGCCAGCCGCTGGCCTGTGCGCGCACGCGCCGCAGGAGCCAACCCTGGGGCGCGTCGGTGCCGGCGAGCGCCGCGAGCACGTCGGCCGTCACGTCGAGCCGGAGTTCGCCCTCCTCCCGCGAGACGCGGCCGGTGGCGCTCGTCGGCGTGGCGTAGGCCCGCGCGGCGCCGGGACCGGCGCCCGCCTTGGCATCACGGCTCAGGTCCCAGCGCCGGCCCGGACCCGGCCCCGGCTGGTCGGGGCTCCACCAGGTCGCGCCTGCCTCGGTCCAGGCCGACGTGAGGCGGAGCGCCTCGATCTCGCGCTCGTCCTCGCGACAGCGGTCCCAGGACCGATCACGGTCCTCGACGGTCAGGACGAGGTGCGCCGATCGGACGACCTGGGATCCGGCGGCCGCGCGCAGGGCGGTCAGGTCGAAGCGGACGAGCGCCTGCCCGTCACCGGGACCACCGAGCCGGAGCCGCCGCTCGGCGCCATGGTTCGCGTGCGGAGGAGCTGCCGAGACCCAGGTGTCGGCGCTCGCCACGAGGGCCGGGCCCGCTCCGTCCGCGTCCGCACGGGCTGCAACGAGGCCGAGGCCCAAGGCGAGCATGCTCGCGCGGATCTTGCGCCTGCGTTCGGCCTGCATGAGTCCCCCCCGCGCCTGGCGCTGGCCCGTGCCCGAGGGGCCCCGTCCCGCCTGGACCGATGTAGTCGCCTGCTCAGACTTTTTCCAGTTGCGTTACCCCGTCACGAGTTGCAGCCGAGGTCTGGGTGTTGCAAGAACGTGTTCGTCTGTTGTCTGTCATCCGTTCGGCCGACGAAAGGAACCCGAACCGATCCCGCGCTGGGCGCCCGTGGGCCGCCGGGAGGTCGGCTTCCCTTCAGAGGCCGCCCAGGACGTGGGCCTCGACGAGGAGCCGCTCGATGTCGGCGCGTCGCGGCTCGGGCCGGGCTGCCTCGGCGAGCGCCCGGCGGAGGCGCTCGACGGCCAGGCGCTCGCGCGCGATCCCGAGGCGAGCCGCGAGCGCGCTGGCGCGGACGTCCAGGGCTGCCAGGTCCGCTGGGTCCGAAGGCAGCTTGCACACGGCCGCGTGGAGGGTCCGGACCTCCTCCTGCACCGCGCCCGCGGCCACGACGCGGGGGGGGAGCACGAGGGGGGCCCGCGCCTCGAGCGAAGCGGGCTGGTAGGCGAGGTCCGCCCGCACCGCCTCGGTCTGCTCTTCGAGGCGGAACAGGGCCCGGAGCTCGTAGCGGCCGCCCGTGACCTCGCCTCCGGCGGGCTCCTCCAGGGCGAAGGCGCCCGCGCGGACGATCGCCTCCTGCCGCCAGAGGGACTCCGAACCGGACAGGATTTCGGCCGTCAAGCGAGCTCCGTCCGGGAGGTTCGTCGTCCCGGCGACGCGGATCGACAGCCCCGTGCCGCCTGCCTGCCCGCCTTCCTCGACCGACGCGTGGGTGACGCGGAGCACGCGCTCGGGCCCGCGTCGGCTGGGGTCCCGAGCGCGGTCGCCTTCTTCCCGCCCGAGCAGGAGGACCGCGGCGAGGAGCACGGCCCCCGCGAAGGCGGTCGTCCCCACGGCCCCCCACCAGGCCAACCGTCGGCGAGCCCTGATCGACCGAGCCATGCAGCCGGTCTAGCAGGGCCGGGCGCGCCGCGCCAACGCACCCCAGCGCGCGCCCGGGCCCTGACTCTGGCGGGACGCGACTTGCGGCTGGGTCCAGATTCTCCTTGCAAGGTTGGTTCGTCCGCGCCATCGTCCCTCGCAAGCTCGGTGTCATGCGATTGGAGGGGAAGCGCATGCAACGCTCGTCTCGACGTCAGCTCCTCGCGCTCGCCGCGGCCGTGCTGACGACCACCGTGCTCGTCCGCGCCACGGCCGCGGCGCCGGGTCAGGTCGTCCAGTACCAGGGGCGCCTCGTGGACAGCAACGGGGTCCCGCTCGAAGGGCCGGTCGGGAGGCTGACCTTCCTGATCTACGGCAACGAGGCCGCCACGCCCGCTCACTTCGTGCGTGGCGAGGAGCATGCCGGCGTGCCCGTGAACCGGGGCGTGTTCACGGTCTCGCTGGGCAGGGGCGCACCCGTCGGGCCGGACGGGACGCCGACCGGCGGTGCCCCGACCCCCTTCACGAACGAGTTCGACGGCGGCGAGGAGCGCTGGATCGTCACCCGCGTCGACGGCAACCAGGTCGGCGGGCCGGTCCGCCTCGGCGCTGTGCCCTACGCCGTGTCTGCCGGCGGGTCCGTGCCGATCGGGACCGTCGTGGACTGGTACCGGCCGCGGCCGGACTTCCCGGTGCCGCCCGGTTGGGAGATCTGCGACGGTCGCACCGTGAGTGACCCCGGCTCACCGCTCGACGGGCAGCCGACGCCGAACCTCGTGGGTCGGTTCGTGCGCGGGTTGAGCCCTGGGGCCATGACGCCGACGGCGTTCGGCGGCGGGACGCCGACTCCATTGCCGGATCAAGGGGGAGCGGGCGCCTACCAGTACAGCCACTCTCACAGCCTCACCATGCAGGTCAGTATCCCGAACCATACACATGCGATCAGCGAAGGCGGCTCGCACGATCACATGGCGCACCTTGGCGGCGCCGATGGCCACACCACGAGCTTTCACCAACAGGTTCATCAGACCCCCAACTACCTTGCATTCGGCATGCTGGGGTTCGGGAACACATGCACACACGATTACCCTGTCCACGTCAAGTCGAACGGCTCTCACGATCACGGGGGAGCGACGGGAGCCACGGCGCTCTCTACCGGCGTCAGTGGCAGCACGGATCCCGACTCCAGCCCGATTCCGACCTTGCCGCCGTTCGTGGGAATGCTCAAAATCGTCCGCGTTCGCTGAAACTCGAGGACTCACATGGACCACTCCAAGCGTGCACAGCGGTCGCTCGTCGTCATCTCGTTTGTCCTCGGGGCGACGGCATGGAACTTGTGGCCGATTGCCCCGTCGCAGGCCCAGGACCCCGTGCTCGGGGTGGACGCGGCGTTCGTGGTGGCCAGCGAGTTCGCACGAGGCATGACTCAGTGCGATTCCGCCAAGGTGCAAGACGTGGTGACTCCTGCGCTCTGGGGCCGGCTCTCCCCATACGTGAGCAATCAGGCCCCAGGGTCGCTCGGATCACTCGAGGTGGTTCAGGTCGGTCAGGGGCTGAATCGCGTGGGCTACACCAACGTGCTCTTCCTCCGCAGGGACCCCGACGGCGTCGAGGACCTCGTCTCTGGGACGTTGAAGGTCGTGAATGGCGCCTGGCGAGTGTGCGGTGGTCCGGGAGCGACTTGCCCGAGCCGCTGAGTCTCCGCGTGGCTCGGCCGCCGCTTGGCTCCGCCCGGACTGGGCCTCTGGGCCTCCTTGCGAGGTAGCTCTTGGGCGGTCCTACCCAAGGGTTGAAGGAGGCCGCCGGGCTCCATGCCGCCACAAACCTGACGGGCTCCGGCGAAGACGGGCTCGGTCGTGCCCTGGGCTCCTCGGCGGCGCGGCGACGGTCCCCTCGGGCCCGTGCCGTTCAGTTGGCCCTCGGGCGTGGGAACGTCGCGGGGCCGCCCTCGCGGTCGACCTGGGGCGCGGTCCCCAGTGGCGTTGGGCTCCTGATCGGCCTGGCGCCCGTCCTGCGCCCGTCCGGCGGCCTGCGCCCCCGGCCTACTCCGAGGACGCGCCCGGGGTGATCTGGGCCACGCTGAAGCTCGTGTTGCCGGGGATCTCGATCGCGGCGCCCGTGATCTGGCTCGACTCGTCGCGGAGCAGGTAGGCGACCACGTCGGCCACGTCGCGCGGGAGGAGGTGCTCGCCGAGCGCCCAGCGCGTCTCCTCGAGCTCGATCGCCTCCTCGCCGATCGTGACCGCGCCGGGGCACACGGCGTTCACGTTGATCTTGTCCGAGTGCAGCTCGCGGGCGAGCGCGCGCGTGAGCCCGATCAGGCCGGCCTTCACGGCGCAGTAGACGGCGGCGTTGGCGCCCGGGGTCACCCCGAACAGCGAGGCGACGTTGACGATCCGGCCCCCGCCGAGGCGGCGGAACTCGGGGATCAGCGCGCGCGAGAGCAGGAACGGCCCGCGGAGGTTCGCGTTGACGGCGACGTCGAACTCGTCCGCGCTCGTGTCGGTGAGCGGCTTGTTGAGGAAGTTGCCCGCGTTGTTGACCAGGAAGTCGACCCGCCCGAACACCGAGATCGCCGCCTCGACGGCGCGCGTGACCTCGGCCTCGACGCCGACGTCGCAGCACAGCGCGACGGAGCGGCCGCCCTGCTCCTGGATCACGCCGGCCGTGTGGTCGATCTCCTTCTGCGTGCGCGCGATCACGACGACGCTGCAGCCGAGCTCGTGCAGGCGGTAGGCGATCGCGCGGCCGATGTTCCGCCCGCCGCCCGTGATGATCGCGACCCGGTCCTTCAGCTTCATGGCGCCCCTCGCGGCGGGGCTGGTTGTAGCACGCGGGGCCCGGCCGGCGGCCGGCCGCCGCCCCGCCGACCCGGCCCCTGGCCCGGGCGCGCGGCCCCCTTGGACGGCGCCCCGGGCGCTGCCAGAATCGCGCCCCCTGGCCCCGGCCCCCCGTCGGCCGCCCTGGAGGTCCCCGTGGCCCGCTCCCCCTTCGACCTCGAGCGCGTCGACCCGGACGCCCTGCGCCGCGTCGGCGCGACCCTCCGCGGGCTCGGCTACACCGAGGAGGGCGTCCGCGACCGGCTCGGCCTCCCCGACCTGGCCGCGCTCGGGCTCACGACCTTCCCCTACTACACGGGCTACCGGCTGCGCCGCCGCACGCCGCTCGACCTCGCGATCGTGCTCCTCCTGCTCCAGGGGACGGTCACCGACGAGGAGCTCGCGCAGGTCCTCGACGCCGACGGGCGCCGGGCCCTCAAGGCGGCCGGTGTGCTGGCGCGCGACCGCCGGGCGGGCACGGTGCGGGCGCGCACGAGCCTGTGGCCGATCGAGGACCGGCTCGTGTTCACCGACCACCGGCACACGGGGCACGACCCGTGGCTCGCGGCCCGCGCGCCCCGCGACCCGGTCATGTACCTCGGCGCCGACACCTACTACCTGGCCCGCACGACCGTCCGCCGCCAGGCGAAGGCCGTGCTCGACCTGTGCCACGGCTCGGGCGTCCACGCCGTGCTCGCCGCGGCCACGGCCGAGCGCGCGGTCGGCGTCGACGTGAGCGCGCGCGCCGTCGCGTTCGGGCGGCTCAACGCCATGCTCAACGACGCCTGGAACACGGTGTTCCTCGAGGGCGACCTGTTCGGCCCGGTCGGCGGCGAGCGCTTCGACCTGATCCTCGCGAACCCGCCCTTCGTCGCCTCGCCCGTCTACGAGCTGACCTACCGCGACGGCGGCCCGAGCGGCGCCGACGTGCTCCGGCGGATCGTCGCCTCGCTGCCCGACTTCCTCGCCCCGGGCGGGCTCGCGCAGGTCGTCACGCACGTGGCCGAGCGCGAGGGCGAGAGCTACCTCGAGCGGGTCCGGCGCTGGCTCGTGGGCGCGAACATGAACATGCACGCGCTGCGCCTCGGCGAGGACGACGTCGTCGAGTACGCCATGGCGCAGACGCGCCGGGCCTTCGGCGAGCGCTGGGACCGCTACGGCAAGCAGCTCGTGGACTGGGTCACGAACCTGCGCGCCCAGCGCTTCCACCGGGTCGTCGGCGTCGTGCTCAGCTTCGAGTGGAACGACGACGCCCCGCACCCGCCCTGGACGCAGGAGGACGAGGTCAAGCACCCGCCCCGGCACAGCGTCGCGCCCGAGCTCGCGCGCCTGTTCGCCGCGAAGAAGCGGGTGCGCCGCCTGCCCTCGCTCGCGGCGCTCGACCGCATGCGCGTCGGCGTCCCCGACGACCTCCTGCTCGTCGAGCGCCGCCGCCCGGGCGGCGGCCGGTTCGAGGTCAAGGACATCCGGGTGACCTTCCGCGGGGCGACCGTCTCGCCCGAGCTCGAGGTCAAGCCGCTCGTGCGCGACCTGCTCGAGCGCGTCGACAACCGCTCGACCGTGCCGCAGTTGATCGCGCGGCTCGCCCGCGACACGGGCCAGGCCGCCGCCGACCTCGAGGACCGCTGCCGGCGCGCGCTCGTCGTCATGTTCGAGCGCGGCCTCGTGACCCTGGACGAGGTGGGCGCGGCCGGCGCGGGCCCCGCCGGGGGCGACGCGGGCGACGCGGGCGACCTCGTGCGGTCGACGAGCGCGCGCCGGGCCGTCACGCTCCCGGCCGACGACGCGGGGGGCATCGACCCGGCGCTCGCGCAGTCGCAGCCGGAGATCCCGGCCGTCCCGTTCGGCGACGACGCGGGCGCCCGCCCGCCGACCCCCCGGGAGGGCGTCCGGGCGGCCGGGGCCACCTCGGGCGAGGACGGGATCGCGCCGATCCGCCGCGGCGCGGACCCCGGGGCGATCTCGGGCGAGGGCTGACCCGGACCGTGCGCGAGCCCGCCGCCTCGCTCCCCCGTGCGTGACGCGCGGGCCACCGCGCCGCGGGCGCGCGGGCCCGCGCGCCCGCGCGC
>JANJTH010000396.1 GCA_024711205.1 Planctomycetota bacterium
GGCGCTCCTCGCGCGCCTCGCGGGCCGGGGCCGCGACGCGCTCGCGCCCGACGCCGAGGCCGTCCGCGCGGCGCTCGGCCTGCTCGACGCCGCGCCCGCCTGCGACCCTCGCCTGCCCGCGGTCGCGCCGGACTTCGTGGAGCTCGCCTGCGCGCTCTGCCGCCGCGACGACTGCCCGCCGGCGGCGCGGTTCCAGGTCGCGGCGCGCTTCCGCCGGCACCGGATCCCCGTCCACATGCGCGACGACCTGCGCCTCGACGCGCCGGGGGCCGACTTCTTCGTGCTCGAGGACCGGCTGTTCCAGGAGCTCGTGGCGGCCGGCGACGACACCGACGCGGCCTGCGCCGCCTACTTCGGCTTCTCGCACTTCGCCCGACGGGTCCCCGCGCTCGTCCCCGTGTGCTGGGAGGCCGAGGAGGAGGCCCTCCGCACGTTGCCCGCCCAGGGCCGCGGGCGGCACCGCGTGCTCACGGCCCGGTTCATCACGCTCGAGGCCCTCGGCCGCAAGGAGGAGGCGCACCGGGTCGCGGGCGAGGCCGTTGCCCTGGCCGAGGTGGGGGCCGATCGGCTCCTGTGCGGCGACATCTACTTCTGGCGCTCGGGGCTGCGCTACAACGACGGCCGCTTCGAGGCGGCGCTCGAGGACATCGAGCGCGCCTTCGCGCGGGCCGCGGAGGCCGGGGTCGACCGCCCGGGGGCCTGGTGGGTCGGCCAGCGCGCGCGCTGCCTCTCGCGCGTCGGCCGCCACGAGGACGCGCTCGCCGCGCTCGCGCTCGGCGCCGGGGCCGACCAGGTCGAGGCGGACTTCCTCGCGAACACCGCCGCGGAGGTCCGGGCGGCCATGGGCCGGTAGCGCGCGCCCGGGGGGGGCGCTGCGCCCCGGCGCCCGATTGACACCCCCCGGACCCGCCTCGATCATTCGCCCCCCGCGCCCCTCCACGGGCGCGAGGGGGAGGACCCGTGGCGGTCGACCTGTTCGACGGGCTCGCCGACGACGAGGTGGCGCGGCTCAAGGCCGCGTGCAAGCAGGCCCGCTACGCGGCCGGCCAGGTCGTGTTCGCCGAGGGCGACGGCGGCGACGAGGTGTTCGTCGTCGAGCACGGCCGCGTGCGGATCAGCAAGGACATCGCGGTCGAGGTCGACCGCACGCTCGCGGTCGTCGAGCGCGGCGGCGTGTTCGGCGAGCTCGCGCTCGTCGGCGCCGAGACGCGCTCGGCGACCGCGACCGCGGTCGAGCCGACCGACGTCCTCGTGCTCACGCGCGACGGCTTCGGGGCGTTCGCCGCGGCCGACCCGGCGCTCGGGCTCAAGGTCGTCGGCCGGTTCGCCGCGATCCTCGCCGACCGCCTCCAGGCCACGACCGACCTCCTGCGCGACACCGTGCGCTGGGGGCTCGAGGTGTCGGGCGCGGCCGCGCTGGGGCTGCACCGGATCCTCCACGCGAAGGCCGCCGTCGAGGTCCGCCTCATCACGGGCGACCACGTGGCCGGGCGCCTGCTCAAGGTCGAGCGCGCCGACGGCGGCCCGCTCCTCGTCGTCGCGGACCACGCCGAGGGCCTGCACCTCGTCCCCTACCACGCCGTCGCGAGCCTGCGCGTGGGCCGCGCGCTCCTCGCCCAGGAGGTGTGACGTGCCCAGGATCGACCGCTACTTCCGCGCCATGGCGGACCAGGGCAGCTCCGACCTGCACCTGTCGGCCGACATGCCCCCGCTCGCCCGGATCCACGGGCACATGCAGGACCTCGAGCCGGGGCACCCGCCGCTCTCGAGCGACGACCTCGCGCGGCTGTTCGAGGAGATCATGCCGCCGCCCAACCGCGAGCAGTTCGCGCAGGACAACGACACCGACTTCGCCTACGAGCTGCCCGGGCTGGCCCGCTTCCGCTGCAACCTGTTCCGCGACCGCAAGGGCGTGGGCGGCTGCTTCCGGGTGATCCCGAGCAAGATCCTCACGACCGAGCAGCTCGGCCTGAGCGGGCCCGTCCTCGAGCTGTGCCACCTCACGAAGGGGCTCGTGCTCGTGACCGGGCCGACGGGCTCGGGCAAGTCGACGACGCTCTGCGCGATGATCGACTACATCAACCGGCACCGCGCCGACCACATCATCACGATCGAGGACCCGATCGAGTTCGTACACGACAACAAGCGCTGCCTGATCAACCAGCGCGAGGTCGGCACGCACACGAACGGCTTCAAGCGCGCGCTGCGGGCCGCGCTCCGCGAGGACCCGGACATCATCCTCGTGGGCGAGATGCGCGACCTCGAGACGATCGCGATCGCGATCGAGATGGCCGAGACCGGGCACCTCGTGTTCGGGACGCTGCACACGTCCACGGCGGCGTCCACGGTCGACCGGATCATCGACCAGTTCCCGTCCGAGCAGCAGAACCAGATCCGGACCATGCTCGCGGAGTCGCTCAAGGGCGTGATCGCCCAGACGCTCTGCCGGGCCAAGGACGGGAAGGGGCGGCGGGCGGCCCTCGAGATCCTGCTCGTGACGCCGGCCGTCTCGAGCAACATCCGCGAGGGGAAGACGCACCAGATCCCGCTCGCCATGCAGACCGGGCGCAAGCTCGGCATGATCGACCTGAACACGGCGCTCGTCGAGCTCGTGCAGCAGGGCGCCGTCGCGGCCGAGGAGGCCTACGCGAAGGCCGTCGACAAGGCGACGATCGTCAAGGAGTTCGAGCGCCTGCGCGTGCCCTTCACGCCGCCGTCCGCGGGCGCGGCCGCGCCCGCCTCGCACGGCGGCGGGGCCCCGGCCGGCGGGGCGCCCCGCCCG
>JANJTH010000492.1 GCA_024711205.1 Planctomycetota bacterium
CGAGCGTGGCGGGCGCCGCGGGCGCCGGCGCCGCGGGCGTCGCGGGGAGCGCGAGGGGCGCGAGGGGCGCGCCGAGGGCGAGGGCCGCGCGCGCGAGGAGCCCGAGGCCGAGGCCGAGGGCGGCGAGGAGGGCGACGGCTACGCCTTCAACGCCGACGAGCACCGCGACATCGAGAGCATGACGGAGATCATCCAGGGCCTGAAGGTCGTCTCCGGCAACTCGCGCCGTCGCCGCAAGAACGGGCCGCGCGCCGAGCGCGGGGACCCGCTGCACTACTTCGGCGCCGCCGGCGCCGGGGGCGAGGACGACGAGGAGGCCGAGGTCGAGGCCGAGGCCGAGGTCGAGGCCGAGGAGCGTCCCACCGGGGACGAGGGCGACGCGGGTCGTGGGGGCCGCGGCGGTCGCGGCGGCCGGGGCGGCCGCGGTGGCCGGGGTCGCGATCGTGGCGAGCGCGGTGACCGTGGCGAGCGCGGCGACCGCGGTGACCGTGGTGACCGCGGTGACCGCGGTGACCGCGGCGAGCGCGGCGACCGCGAGGGTCGCGGCGAGCGCGGCGACCGCGGCGACCGTGGTCGTAGCGGCGGTTCGCCGCGCCCCGAGAAGGTCGTCGACGCCTCGCCGGTGTCGGAGGACGACTTCGCGGCGGGGATCCTCGGCGAGTCGAACGCGCCCAAGGCGGCGCCGAAGCCGGCCCCTGCGGCGCCGAAGCCCGCGCCGGCCCCCGTGGCGGCGGTGAAGCCGGCGGCCGCGCCCAAGTCCGCGGCGGCCGCGATCCCCGAGGACTTCGCGGCGGGCCTCTTCGACGCGGACTGACGCGCCAGGCGGCGGGTGGCCGCGCCCGGGGCTCGAAGCCCGGGGCGCGGCCGCCCGCCGAGCGCGCGACGAGGCGCCGCCGTGCCCGGCGCTTGACGGCTTCCAGGTTGGGCATTAGATTCCTCCGCTTCGCCGACCCCCTCCCGGGGCGGCCTCGAGATCGAACGGGACGACGATGAAGACGTACATGGCCAAGGCCAGCGATCTGGCCAACCGCGAGTGGGTCGTCGTGGACGCGACGAACCAGGTCCTCGGCCGCCTCGCCTCGAAGGTCGCCCGCGTGATCATGGGCAAGCACAAGCCCGGCTACACGCCCCACCTCGACACGGGGGACTTCGTCGTCGTGCTGAACGCCGACAAGATCCGCGTGAGCGGCCGCAAGGCCGAGGTGAAGACCTACCACCACTACACCGGGTGGCGGAGCGGCTACAAGACCGTCACCTACGCCGACATGCTCGAGCGCGACCCGGGCCGGGTCGTCCGCCTCGCGGTGCAGCGCATGCTGCCCAAGGGGATCCTCGGGAAGCAGTTGATCGGCAAGCTCAAGGCTTACAAGGGCAACGAGCACCCGCACGCGGCGCAGCAGCCGAAGCCGCTCGACCTCGCCAAGATCTGAGGATCCTCGTGACTGACGCGACGAACGAGAAGGCCCCGCTCTACCACTGGGGCACCGGCCGCCGCAAGGCCGCCGTGGCGCGTGTCCGGCTCAAGCCCAACGGCTCGGGCCAGATGGTGTTCAACGACGGGCGGTCCCTCGAGGACTACTTCCAGCGCGAGCAGGACCGTCTCCTGCTCCTCGCGCCCGTCCACCTCACGGGTACCCGCAGCAAGTTCGACTTCTTCGTGAAGGTCCACGGCGGCGGCCTGACCGGCCAGGCCGGCGCGGTCCGCCTCGGGATCTCCCGGGCGCTCACGGACATCGACCGCGCCCAGTACTACCCTGCGCTCAAGGAGGCCGGGTTCCTGACCCGCGACTCGCGCCGGGTCGAGCGCAAGAAGCCCGGCCAGGCCGGCGCTCGCCGCTCGTTCCAGTACTCGAAGCGCTGAAGAATCCGGGGGGAAGTCCTGCGGACTTCCCCCCGGATTCTTTCGTCGGGTGCGGGGGCGCGTCGAACTGAGCGCGCGCTTCGCCCCTGCACGCGTTCGCCGGCGGTGGACCTCCGTGTGGCGCGTCGCGTCATCGTCCCTGGCGCCGGGTCGTTGCGATGGGGGGCGGGGCGCCGTTATGATGCGGGCCCCGGTGGGGCCCTGCCGCCGGGCAACATTGCACGTGGAGGCGCCATGCTCGAGACGCTCCTCGTCACGGGGTTCGGCCCGTTCGGCCCTCACGCCACGAACGTTTCGGAGCAGGCCGCGGCGCGGCTCGACGGGCTCGAGCTCGACGGGTTCGTGATCCGGGCCCTCCCGCTGCCCGTCGCCTTCGAGCGCGCCGTCGCGCTGCTCGAGGAGGCGCTCGAGACGGAGCGCCCGGTGGCCGTGCTCGCGACGGGGATCCACCGGGACCCGGCGGGGTTCCGCATCGAGCTCGCCGCCCGCAACGAGCGCGACGACCCGCTGCCGGGCGTCGACGGCGTGCAGGTGCGCGGGGGGACGATCGAGGACGGCGGCCCGCCCATGGTGTTCTCGACCCTCCCGGTCGGCGCGATCAAGCGCGCGCTCGAGGAGGAGGGGCTCGCCGCGGAGCTCTCGGACGACGCGGGCCGCTTCCTCTGCAACGCGGTCTTCTACTGGCTGGCGCGGCGCGTCCCGCAGGTCGGGTTCCTGCACGTCCCGCCGGCCCCCGACGGGCTCGAGGCGGTCACGCGCGGCGTCCGCGCCGCGGCGCGCGCCGTGGCCGAGCGGCTCGCCGCCCAGCGGGTCGAGGCGTCGGCCTAGTCTCCTGCGAGGCCCGCCGCGCGCGGAGCCCGCCCGCTGGCTCGCGCCGCCGAGCCCGGCGACTTCCCACGGGGGCCTCGTTCGTTGCCGCAGCACCGCCCCCGTCCGACCCAACGCCTGCGCCGCTGCGACCGGCGCGTCGCCCGCCTGCTCCGCCACGAGCCCGGGATCGAGCTCGCCCGCGCGCTCGCCGCCCGCGTCGACGCGCTGATCGAGCTGGGCGAGGACGACGCCGCGCGGGCGCAGGTCGACGAGCTCGTGGGCCTGGTCCGGGGCCTGGGCGGGCGCGAGGCGCAGGAGCTGCTCGTCCGCGGGCTCGTGCGCCGGGTCCGGCTCGGCCTCGGGCGGGAGGAGCGGCACGCCGAGGCGCTCGCCGACGTGGAGCGCGCCCTCGCCGAGGCCGAGGTGTTCGCGGGCGACCCGCCGCTCGAGGTGCGGGAGCTGGTGGTCGAGCTCCACCTGCACCGGGCGCGGCTCCTGCTCATGTCGGGCGAGGCGATCACCGCCCGGCTCGTGCTCGAGGCGGCCGTGGCGCTCGCGCAGGAGCTCCCCGGGCCCGCGCGCCGGGTGTTCCTCCTCCGGGCGCGGCGCGAGCTGGGCGTCGCCCGCGCGCACCTCGAGCCCGAGGGGGGCCTCGAGGAGCTGGCGCGGGCCCGCGCGCTGCTCGGCGAGGGGCGCCCCGACGGGGTCCCGGCGCCCGACCGCGACCTGCTCGTCGCGACCGAGGCCGAGGTGCTCGCGAACGCGGGGCGGGTGGCGGAGGCGCTCCGCCTCCTCGAGGCCGCCGGCGACGCGCCGTGGGCGCTCTCGCAGCGGGCGGCGACGCTCGACCTCGCCGAGCGCGGGGAGGAGGCGGCCGAGGTCGGCGCGCTCCTGATCGAGCGCCTGAGCGAGCGGCTCGACCCCCGCGACCCCGACGCCTGCCACGAGCTCGCCGACGCGCTCCTCGCGCAGGCGCGGCGGCTCGACGACGAGGAGGAGCAGCGCGCGCTGACCGGGCGCGCCTGCGGGCTGCTCGACGAGTTCCCGCGGCTCCCCGCGCGCTCGCTCCGGCTGCTCGCCCAGGGCCTCGAGGCGCACGCGCAGGCGCACGACGGGGCGGAGGCCCACGAGTGCCTGCGGCGGCGCGCGCATCTCCTCGAGGGGCTCGTGCGCGACCTGGGCCAGGAGCAGGACGTCGTCGAGCTCGTCCGCACCTACCTGCAGGACGGCGACGTGCTGGTGCGGCTCGGCGAGCCCCACGTCGCGCGCCGCTGCTACCGGTGGGCGATCGACCTCCTGCGCAGGATCGAGGACCCCGAGCACCCCGCCGTGCGCGCGCTCATGCCCCTCGCCCTGTGCGCGCTCGGGCACGCGCTCGCCCACTGCGACCTCTGGCTCGAGGCGCGGCGGACGCTCGACGAGGCGAGCGCCGCGGTGCCCCGCGCGGTCCCGCCCGCCGCGCTCGCGCGGCTCGGCGACCTCTACCTGTTCCGCGCCGTCGCCTACGTGACGACCGGCGACGCCGAGGGCGCGGCGGCCGCGCTCCGCAAGGACGTGGCTCGGCACCTCGACGTGGCGCTCCGCGAGGAGCCGACGAGCGAGGCGGGCCAGGCGCTCCTCGAGACGACGACGAACCTGTGCGTCCTGCTCGCCGAGGTCCTCGCGGACCACCTCGATCGGCCCGACGACGCGGTCGCGAGCTACGACCAGGCGGCCGCGCTGTGCGACCTCCGGGCCGAGGGCAAGGACGAGGCGCGCGCGGCGGTCCTCGGGGCCAAGGCGACCATGCTGACGGAGCGGGGGCGCACGGCGGAGTCGCTGCCGCTGCACCGGCAGGTCGTGGCGCTCGTGCGCGAGGACGGGGGCGAGGACGGGGGCGACCTCGCGCAGGCCCTCGTCCACCTCGCGGCGTCGCTGACCGGGCAGGGCGCGCCGCGCGACGCGCTGACCACGATCCAGGAGGCCGGGGCGGTGCTCGACGGCCTCGCGGCGGCGGACGAGGACGACGACGACGAGGACGACGACGACGAGGGGGAGGACGACGACCGCGCCCAGCTCGAGCTCCTGCGCGGGCACCTCTTCCACCAGCGCGGGCGCGCGCTCTTCGAGGTCGGCCACCCGCTCCTCGCGGTCGACGACCTCACGCTCGCCGTCGGGATCTGCCGGCGCCTGCTCGAGCGGCGCGACGAGCCGAGCCACGAGGCCCGGCAGCAGCTCCCGCTGACGCTCCTCCTGCGCGCGCGGAGCTGGCTGCGCGCGGGCGAGCACGAGGACGACGCGCGCGACGACCTGCGCGAGGCGCGGCGCCTGCTCCGCGACCTCGTGGAGGCGGACGCGCGCCCCGCGCACCGCCGCGCCCTCGACGAGGTGCGCGCCCTCCAGCGGTCGCTCCGTCGCCGCCCCACCTGACCCGCGGCCGCTGGCCGTCACGGCCCCGAGGCCAGGCAGGGCCTGCACTCGCGGCGGGTCCGGGCGCCGCGCGCGCGCACGGCTCGCCCATGGCGAGGTCGTGTTGCGTTCGGGTCGTGCGGCGCGCGTCCGCGCGGCCTCCGGCGCGCCCCGTCCCCCCCACACCCCCTTCGCATGCGGGCGCGGGTTGTCAAGGTCCGGGCGGCCCCGGCCCGGGCCATCCCGCGCAACCCACGAAGTCCGTCCGACTTGCAGCGGTTCCGCGAAATTCTCGCGCTCCCGGGCGAGCAGTCGCTTGATCGATGTCGGTGGTCGTGACTAGATTCCCCCTGTCGATCGCGGGTGACGGATCACCCGGGACGACGCCCTCAGGAGTGCTCGCGAGAGCTTCGTTGCCTCGAACGACCAGGGACTCACCGAGACGTCCTGGTCCAGGCATGGAGCGCGCGCCACCTGGGGACGGACTCCGCCCGCCTCCAGCGCCCAGGCGCGCAAGGAGATGGTCGATGGAGGACCCGCTGGCTTCGAGTACCAACACCGCGACCCTGGCCGCCCCGGCGGCGCGCAGGGGTCGCGGGTTCTACTTCCCCGACGTCACGGACGCGGAGTGGAACGACTGGAAGTGGCAGTTCCGCCACCGGATCACCAGCCTCGAGGAGCTCTGCCGGCTGCTCCCGATCCCCGAGGGCGAGCGCGACACGCGCGGGCAGGTCCTGCGCGACTTCCGCATGGGGATCCCGCCCTACTACCTCGCGCTGATCGACGCCGACGACCCGCACGACCCGATCCTGCGCCAGGCCGTGCCCGTGTCGGACGAGCTCTGGAACCGCGCCGTCGGCGACGAGGACCCGCTGGCCGAGGAGGCCTACTCGCCGGTCCCCGGGATCACGCACCGCTACCCGGACCGCGTGCTCATGGTGATCTCGAACACCTGCGCGGTCTACTGCCGCTACTGCACGCGCAAGCGGATCATGTACGACGACGCGGTGCCCGAGCTCGAGCTCGACCGCATG
Organism: Planctomycetota bacterium; assembly: GCA_024711205.1. Lineage (GTDB taxonomy): Bacteria > Planctomycetota > J058 > J058 > J058 > JANJTH01. The sequence continues at coordinate 6,094 of JANJTH010000492.1, forward strand.
GTCGAGTACATCGCGAAGACGCCCGCGGTGCGCGACGTCGTCGTGTCCGGCGGCGACCCGCTCCACCTCTCGACGCCCAAGCTCGAGCGGATCCTCGCCAAGCTGCGGGCGATCCCGCACCTCGAGATCATCCGGATCGGCACGCGCGTCCCCGTCGCGCTCCCGCAGCGGATCGACGACGAGCTGTGCGACATGCTCCAGAAGTACCACCCGCTCTGGATCAACGTGCACTTCAACCACCCGCGCGAGTGCACGCCCGAGGCGGCCCGCGCCTGCGACAAGCTGTCGCGGGCGGGGATCCCGCTCAACAACCAGTCGGTGCTCCTGCGGGGCGTCAACGACGACGTGCCGACGATGAAGGCGCTCGTGCACGGCCTCATGCGCATGCGCGTCCGCCCGTACTACCTCTACCAGTGCGACCCGGTGCGCGGCACCGAGCACATGCGGACGACCGTCGCCAAGGGCCTCGAGATCATCGAGGGCCTGCGCGGGCACACGAGCGGCCTCGCGATCCCGACCTACGTCGTCGACGCGCCCGGCGGCGGCGGGAAGGTCCCCGTCACGCCGGACTACCTGCAGGGCTACGACCCGGTGACGGGCGTGGCGCGCCTGCGGAACTTCCAGAAGCGCGAGTTCGTCTACACCGACCCGCGCCCGCGCCTGGGCCCCGACCTCGGCACGATCGACGTCGTGCTCGTCGAGGGTGAGCCGGGCCACGCGAACGGCAACGGCCACGCGAACGGCAACGGCAACGGTCACGGCCACGCGAACGGCAACGGCAACGGCAACGGCCATGCGAACGGCAACGGCAACGGCAACGGCGTCGCCGAGGTCCGCGTGCCGGCGAACGGCAACGGCTTCGGGCCGGTGCAGGGCGGCGTGGCCTCGCCCGCGAACGGCCAGGGCCCGGTCGTCGGCAAGAGCACCTGGGTCCACGGCCGCGGGAACCGGCTGCCGACCCTGTGACCTCGGGCCGAGCCCCGCGCGGACCGAGCGCCGGTCCGCTCACGATCGGCGTCGCCTTCGACCTCAAGGACGAGGTCGAGGCGGAGCTCCGCCGGCGGGGTCACCCGCCGGCGGGAGGCGCCGGCGCGCCGGCGGCCGGCGAGCCGGACGACCGGCTCGAGGAGTACGACGCCGTCGCCACGGTCGACGCGATCGTGGCCGCGCTCGGGCGGCTCGGCCACGCCGCCGAGCCGCTCGGCGGCGGGCGCCGCCTCGTCGAGCGCCTGCTCGCGCGCCCGCCTCAGCTCGTGTTCAACATCGCGGAGGGGATCGGCGGCCGGGCGCGCGAGGCGCAGGTCCCCGCCCTGTGCGAGCTGCTGGGCGTCCCGGTCACGCACAGCGACCCGCTCACCTGCGCGGCCACGCTCGACAAGGCGGTCGCCAAGCGGCTCGTCCGCGCGGCCGGCGTCGCGACGCCGGACTTCGCCGTGGTGCGGGCCCCGGGCGACGTCGACGGGCTCGGGCTCGCCTACCCCGTGATCGCGAAGCCCCTCTGGGAGGGCTCGAGCATGGGGATCCGCAAGGCCTCGCGCGTGGACGACGCCGAGGCCCTGCGCGCGCTCGTCGAGGGGCTGGGCGCCGCCTACGGGCAGCCCGTGCTCGTCGAGGAGTTCCTCCCCGGCGTCGAGGTCACCGTGGGCGTGCTCGGGACCGGCCCCTCCGCGCGCGTCCTGGGCGCGCTCGAGGTCGCCCCGCGCACGGTCGCGCCGGAGCGCTTCGTCTACTCGCTCGAGGTGAAGCGCAACTACCAGGAGGAGGTCGCCTACCACGTCCCGCCGCGCCTCCCCGCGGACACGCTCGCGGCCGTGCACGACCTCGCGCTCGCGGCCTACCGCGCGCTCGACTGCCGTGACGTCGGCCGCGTCGACGTGCGCCTCGACGCCCGCGGGCGGCCGGGGTTCATCGAGGTGAACCCGCTCCCGGGGATCAACCCCGTCACGGGCGACCTGTGCATCCTCGCGCGCGGGGTCGGCCTCGACTACGACGGGCTGATCGGCGCGATCGTGGACTCGGCGCGGGCGCGCCACGGGCTGTGACCGGCCCGGCGGCGAGGGGCGCCGGGCCGGCCCGCGTGGGCGTGCTCGTCAACGACGACGGGGCGCTCGCCGCGGGGGGCGGCGACGAGGCCGTCGCGGCCTCGCTCGAGGCGGCGACGGCGATCGCCGCGGCGCTCGGGCGCGCGGGCCGGGACGTCGCGCTCGTGCGCGCGCCCGCCGACCCCGCGGCGCTGCTCGCGGCGGTCCGGGCGGCCGGCGCCGCCTGCTGGTTCAACCTCTGCGAGTCGCTGCGCGGCGACGCGCGGCTCGAGGCCGCGGTGGCCTGGCTCCTCGAGCTCGAGGGCGTCGCCTACACGGGCTCGCCCCCGCGCGCGCTCGCGCTCGCGCTCGAGAAGCCGCTCTGCCGGGCGGCCCTGCGCGAGGCGGGCGTCCCCGTGCCGCGCGGCGCCGTGCTCGCGCGCCCCGACGACCCGCTCGCGGGTCCGGCGCCCCCGCGCCCGGGCCGGCCGTGGATCGTCAAGCCGGCGCGCGAGGACGCGAGCCACGGCGTCGCGCTCGAGAGCGTCGTCACGGGCGAGGCGGCCGCGCGGGCGCGCGCGGCCTGGGTGATCGAGACGTTCCGGCAGCCCGCGCTCGTCGAGGAGTGGATCGACGGGCGCGAGCTCAACGTGTCGCTCCTCGAGGGCCCGGACGGCGCGCTCGAGGTCCTCCCGCTCGCCGAGATCGACTTCTCGGCCTGGCCCGCGGGGGCCCCGCGGGTCGTCACCTACGACGCGAAGTGGCGCCCCGACAGCCCCGAGTACCGGGGCTCCCCCTCGGTCGCCGCGGGCCCGCTCGAGCCCGCGCTCGCGGCGCGGGTCCGCGAGGTCGCCCGCGCGGCCTTCCGCGCCGTGGGCCTGCGCGACTACGGGCGCGTGGACCTGCGGCTCTGCCCGGCGGACGGGCCGCTCGTGATCGACGTGAACCCGAACCCCGACCTGTCCCCCGACGCCGGGCTCGCCCGCGCGGCGGCCCGCGGAGGTCTCCCCCATGACGACCTGTGCCGGACCATCGTCGACCGCGCCCTCGCGCGGGGCGACCACCTCGAGCGCGCCGGCGGCGCGCCCGCCGGCGAGCCCGCCCGTGCTGCTGCGCCCGCTCGCGCGCGCTGACCGCGCCCCGCTCGCGCGGCTCCTCGAGGCCTCGGGCGCCTTCACGCCCGAGGAGGTCGCGGTCGCGCTCGAGCTGATCGACCTCGGGACCGCCGCCCCGCCCGACCCGCACTACCAGTTCGTCGTCGCCGCCGAGCCCGCGCCGGACGGCGAGGGCGGGGCCGTGCTCGGCTACGCCTGCTTCGGCGAGGCGCCCATGACCGAGGGGTCGTGGGACCTGTACTGGATCGCGGTCGACCCGGCCACGCAGGGCCGCGGCGTCGGGCGCGCGCTCCTCCGCGAGGCCGAGGCGCGCGTCGCCGCGCGCGGGGGCCGGCAGCTCCTCGCCGAGACGGCCGGCAAGCCCAGCTACGCGGCCACGCGGGCGTTCTACCTCGCCTGCGACTACCGCGAGGTCGCCCGCGTCCCGGACTTCTACCGGGTGGGCGACGACAAGGTGATCTACGCGCGGGGCGTCGCCCCGAGCGCGAGCGCTGCCGCCGGCGAACGCACCGGCACCACCCCGGAGGTCCCTGCTTGAGCCCGTCCACGCCGTCCTCGTCCCGGTCCGCCGCGAAGCCCACCCACGCCCGGGGGCGCGCGCTGCCCACGGTCGCGCCCGCGTCGGCGCCCGCGGTCACGAACCTCGACGACGCGCGGTTCCGCTGCGTGTTCCCCACCTGCGGCGGGATCTGCTGCCGCAACGGCCGGCCCGCGGTCGAGGCGGCCGAGGCCGCGCGGATCGCGGAGCACCTGCCGCGGTTCCTGCCCCGGCTGCGCGCGAGCGCGCGCGCGCGGATCGAGCGCGAGGGCTTCGTCACGAACCGCCGCAAGGCGGGCCTGCCCATGCTCGCCGTGACCGACGGCTGGTGCGTGTTCCACACGGACGCCGGCTGCGCGCTCCACGCGGCCGGGATCGAGGACGGCGACACCTGGCGCTACAAGCCGTGGCGCTGCGTCGCGTTCCCCCTCGACCGCGCGGGCGACGGCCGCTGGTACGTCCGCCAGCACGGCGTCGAGGACGAGGCCTGGGACCTGTTCTGCCTCGACCCGGCCGAGGCCCCGGACGCGCAGCCGGCGGCGACGATCGCGGCCGAGCTCGACTTCGCGCGCGAGCTCGCCCCGGGCGGCCGCGAGGCCTGGCGGTTCGCGCCGCCGGCGCGCGGACGCGCGCGCGCGCCGGAGACGCCGCCGGGCGGCGAGCGGCC
>JANJTH010000501.1 GCA_024711205.1 Planctomycetota bacterium
CGGCGTGGCCCGCGCGCGCGCCGAGGGTGCACAGGGCGGGGAGCGCCCCCAGCCGCTCGCTCGCGCGCGTCCAGCGCGGCGCGTAGGCGCGCACGAGGTGGGGCGTGAACGCGCGCGCGTCGGCGCCGCGGAGCAGCCGCAGCGCGAGGTACTCGCGCGCGCTCGCCGGCCAGGCGTGCTCGACGAGGGCCGCGGGCTCGCGACGCACGACCACGCCCTGGGCCTGGAGCTCGAGGCCCAGGACCTGGCACTGACCGTGGAACATACCCTGCAGCTCGGGGTAGCCCCTGGCCGCGAAGACCGCGCGCGAGAAGGCGACGTTGTTCGCGAAGAAGCCGCGCGCGGCGCCGGACGCGAGCGGGCTCGCGAACACGGGGAAGTCGACCGCGGTCTGCCCGAGCGCGGCGGGGTGGGCCCGGTAGCGGGTCGCGCCGGCCACGACCTCGACCTCGCGGCGCGCGAGCGGGGCGAGGAGGCGCTCGAGCCACCCGGGGACGGGGGCGCAGTCGCCGTCCACGAACGCGACGACGTCGCCCCGCGAGGCGACGAACCCGGCGTTCTTGTGCCGGTGGTAGTCGCTGCCGTGGGGGAGCTCGACCCACGTGACCTCCCGCCCGAGGCGCGCGGCGAGCCGCGCCCGCGCATGGGCCTGGAGCCCGTCGTGGGTCACGACCACGTCCTCGAGCTCCGCGAGCGGGAGCGACTGCGCCCCGAGCCGCGCGGCGAGCGCCGTCAGGCCGGCCTCGACGGCGCCCGGCGCGGAGACGGAGCAGCCGAGGTTCCAGGTCTCGATCACGAGCGAGGCCCTCACGCCGCCCCCCCTCGGCGCCGCAGGGTGGCGCCTGCCTCCGCGGCGCCGGCCGCGCGGTCCGCGAGGAAGCGCCGGTAGACCTCGAACGTCGCGCGCGCGGCGGCGGCCTGGTCCAGGCGGCGGGCGCGGGCGTGCGCGGCCTCGCCCATGCGCCGGCGCCGGGCCGGGTCGTCGAGGAGGGCGGAGATCGCCGCGCCGAAGGCGACGCCATCCGGGTCCTGGGCGCCCTCGACCTCGACGACGAGCCCATCGACGCCGTGCGCGACGAGCTCGCGGGCCGCCCCGCCCGCCGCGACGACCGCGGGCAGCCCGGCCGCGAGGGCCTCGGCCACGGCGTTCCCGAACGTCTCGGTCTCGCTCGGGAACGCGAGCAGGTCGGCCGAGGCGACGGCCGCGGCCAGCGCGGGCCCGTGGAGCTCACCCGCGCGGACGACGCCCGCCGGAGGGCCCGGGTCGCCGCGCCGCGCGTGGCCCGGCGTGGCGCCGAGCTCGCCGGCGAGGGGGCCGTCTCCCACGAGGAGCAGGCGCGCATCGGGCCGCGCGGCGTGGACGCGGGCCCACGCCGCGAGGAGGCGGGGCAGCCCCTTCTCCCGGGAGAGTCGCCCGAGGTAGAGGACGACCGGCCCCGGAAGGTCGCCGAGGCGGGCGAGCGCCGCCCGGTCGCGCCGGCCGGGGTGGAAGAGGGCGAGGTCCACCCCGCGAGGCACGCGGCCGACGCGGGGCGCGGGCACCCCCAGGTCGGCGAGGCGCCGCTCGACGGCGGCCGACGGCGCCAGGCACAGGTCGGCCTGCCGGTAGAACCAGCCCACGAGCCCCGCCGCCGCGGCCCCGAAGGTCGGGCTGCCCGACAGCGCGTGCGCGTAAGCCGGGACGTCGGTGTGGAACTGCGCGAGCACGGGCAGGCCGAGCGCGCGCGCCGCGACGAGCCCGGCCAGGCCCATGGGCCCCGGCGTCGCGACCTGCACGACCTCGACCCGCGCCGCGCGGAGCCAGGCCGCGAGCGCCGCGAGCCGCGGCACGCCCCACGTCATGCCGGGGTAGAGCGCCAGCTCGCGGCGCAGGTGCGTGGGGACGCGCGCGACGCCCGCGTCGTCGGTCCACACCGCGCCGCCTGCGAGGCCGCGCGCGCCGACCGGGCCGCCGGCTCGCGACCGGGCACGCCGCCCCAGCAGGTCGGGCGCGACGAGGGTCAGGGGGAGCCCGGCGTCGGCGCAGGCCGCGGCGAGCCGGCGCAGGCCGAGCGCGAGGCCGTTCACGTCGTCGAGGGTGTCGCTCACGACCGCGACGCGCGGCGACCGTGTGGGCGCCGCGTGCGGCCATGCGGCCCCGGGCCAGGCGCCCCCGGTCGCAGGGGCCGAGGAGGGCGCCCCGGCGGCCGGTGACCAGCCGGCCGCAGCCCCGGGCCGAGGGGGGCGCCTGCGCGGCGTGACGATCGCGCGCGTGACGGCGGAGCCTCGCTCGGCGCGCAGGAGCCCGGGCCGCGCGAGCAGGGCGCGCGCGACGAGGCGCGCGCCGTGGAGCGCGCCATCGGAGGGCGTCACGCGGCGCTCCGCGCCGCGGCGTCGCGCAGCCGGAGCGCCGTCGTCACGACCCACGTCGCGGCCGCCGTCGAGACGCCGAGGGCGCGGTCGACCCGCGCCACCTCGTCCTCGAGCGCGGCGAGGGCCGGCCGCTCGGCCGGGGCGACGAGCCGCCCGAGCGCCGCCGCGCAGCTCCGCGCGTGGCGGCGCTCGTCGTCGAGGAGGGCGCGCAGCGCGCGGGTCGTGTCGTCCTCGCGGCCGTGGGCCGCGTGCACCTCGACGTGCCGCGCGAACACGCGCGCCCCGGTCGCCTCGAGGCGCGCCGCGCACGCGAGCAGCGGGACGATCGCGCCCCGCTCGAACCGGGGCGCCGCGCGCGCGCACAGCCGCTCGAGCCGCCGGACCTTGGCCCGGAGCACCGCCCCCGCCGCGGCCGACGGGTCCCGCGCCGGCCGCCCCAGGGCGACGAGCCGCGCGCGCAGAAGCGCCGCGTGCCGCGCCTCATCCTCGAGCTGCCGCGTGAGCATGCGCCGGAGCCACGGCGGCGCCTCGGCGCGGAGCGCATCGCCCACGGCGAGCCCCTCCGCCCCCTCCTCGGCCCACAGGTAGCCCGTGAGCGTCCACGCCTCGGCCCGCGGGCTGACGAGCGTGTGCGCGAGGGCGCGGCGCTTGAACCGGTCGACCAGGATGGCCTGGAGCTTCTCGATCGCGTGCATGCCTGACCGCGACGCAAGCATCGGGCCACGACGCCGGCGAGCGTCCGACGAGGGCGGCGCGTCAGGCGCGCGGGAGATCGAACGTCAGCGCCACGGAGCAGGTCACCCGAACGCCCGCGCGCCCCGACGGCGCCACCGGCCAGGGACGCCGCTCGCTCCGGCGGCCGCGACGCGCAGCCCGTCCAGGCGCGCTCGAGCTGCGCCCACCCCGCACGAGGCGCCGCGGGTCTCGCGGGCTTCGCCGGGGGCCCCACGAGGGCGCTCAATCGTCGTCGTCGTCGCCCGCGTCGTCGTCGCCGAGGTCGTCGGCCGAGCCGAAGTCCGACAGCGCGCCCTCGCCCGAGCCGCGGCCCTGGCGGTACTGGGCCGGGTCGACGCCGTGGCGGCGCAGCAGGCGCTGGAAGGCCTGGCGGAGCATGCCGGTCTCGCGGGCCGCGGTCGAGATGTTCCCGCCCGTGCGCTGGAGCACCGCCATGAGGTAGGCCCGCGCGAACTCCTCCTTCGCCTCGGCCCAGCGCCGGTGGCTCAGCTCGCCGATCCCCTGCGCGGCCGGGAGGGACTGCTCGAACTGCACGTCCTCCGCGCGCACGACGTCGCCCTTGGCGAGCAGCAGCGTCCGGTCCACGAAGTTCTTCAGCTCGCGGACGTTGCCGGGCCAGGCGTAGCCGACGAGCGCGCGCAGGGCCTCCGGGTCGAACCGCCGCGCCGGGCCCTTCGCCTCGCGCGCCGCGTCCTCGAGGAACCGCTCGACGAGGAGCGGGACGTCCTCGCGCCGGTCGCGCAGCGGCGGGAGCTGGATCGCGAACACGTGCAGCCGGTAGAAGAGGTCCTGCCGGAACGTCCCCTCGGCGACCATCTGCTTCAGGTCGCGGTGCGTGGCCGAGACGAGCCGCACGTCGACCTTGATCGTCTCGCCCGACCCGATCGGCCGGACCTCGCGCTCCTCGAGGACGCGCAGGAGCTCCTTCTGCATCTTCTCGGAGAGGTCGCCCACCTCGTCGAGGAACAGCGTGCCCCCGTTCGCGCGCTCGAACAGGCCCTTCTTGTCGGCGATCGCGCCCGTGAAGCTGCCCTTCACGTGCCCGAACAGCTCGCTCTCGAGCAGCTCGTCGACGAGCGCCGCGAAGTTCTCGCTCACGAACGGGCCCTGCGCGCGCGGGGAGTTGAAGTGGATCGCCCGCGCGATCAGCTCCTTGCCCGTGCCGCTCTCGCCGTGGATGAACACGGGGATGTTGCTCTCGACGACCTTGTCGAGCAGCGCGAACACGCGCTGCATGGGGGGCGAGCGGCCGACGATCTGGTCGTAGCGGTAGCGGCGCCCCTCCTCCTGCGCGCGCTGGGCGAGGCGCGCCTTCACGTCGGCGAGCTCGATCGTCTGGCTCTGGACCTGCGAGCGGAGCCGCTCGCGGTCGGCCGCGACCTGCGCGGCCACGCTGCGGTGCGCGCGCGCCGAGCGGGCCCGCTCGAGCGCGAGCGCCGCGTGCCCGGCCAGGCTCTCGAGCAGGTCGAGCGCGCGCGGGCCGAACAGCCCCTCCTTGAACCGGTGGTCGAGGTAGAGGGCCCCCACGACGCGGCCCTGCGCGACGAGCGGGACGCACGCGACGCTCTTGAGCCGCTGCTCGGCGACCGAGAGCGCGCCGGCGAAGCGGTCGTCCTTGGCGGCGTCGCCCGTCACGACGGGCTCCCCCGTGCGGAGGGCCTGGCGGGCGATCGTGTTCGAGACCTTCTGGTCGGGCCGCTCGACCTCCGTCCGCTCGAGGTTGCGGGTCGCGCGGAACTCGACCGCCTCGGGGCCGCCGCCGGGCGCGGGCCCCTCGCCGGTGAGGATCACGAAGCCCCGCTCGGCGCGCGCGAGCTCGAGCGCGGCGTCGAGGATCAGCGCGAGCAGGCGGTCGAGGTCGCCCTCGGAGACGAGCGCCTTCGTGACCTCCTGGAGGCGCCGGAGGTCGAACAGCGCGTCGCGCAGCTCGTCGGGCGAGAGGCGCGCGAGGTGCGCGCGGGCCGCCGCGTCGGCGTCGGCGACCAGCCGGGGGAGCGCGACCGCGAGCGCCGCGCCCTCGCCCGAGCTGTCGACGGCGTCCGTCGCGTCGTCGAGCGCGCGCCGGAGGCGGGCCCGGTGCGACGCCGGCGGCTCGAGCGGCGGGCC
>JANJTH010000590.1 GCA_024711205.1 Planctomycetota bacterium
CGGGGCCGCCGCGCGGGGGCCGGCGCGGCCCGAGGGCCTGCGCACGGGCCCGTCCGCCTCCCGCATGCGCCCCGCCGACGTCGAGGCCTACGCGCGGCTCGACGCGCTGCTCGGCGCGCGGCTCGGCCAGGCCGGCGCGGCCGACGCGCCGATCCTCGCGCACCTCGAGCGGAGGCACGGGACGCGGGGCCTCGAGGCCACGAAGGCCGCGATCGCGCGGCGCGAGGCGGAGGGGCGCGTGCTGCACGCCCTCGCGAGCGGAGACCCGCGGGGCGCCGCGTGGGCGCTCGAGCGGCTCCGCGCGCTCGAGCCCGCCGACGGCGCGGCGCGCGCGCGCCACGAGCACCTCGCGGCGCTCGTGGGGCCCGGGGACGAGCGCGCGGACCCGCCGGGTCGGTGAGCCCGGGCCGCGCCCGGTCCGCGGGCGACCCCGCGGACGCGCCCGACCTCGCGGGCCTGTGGGCCGTCGCCTACGCGGGGGCGCAGGACGGCCACGACGCGCCCCACGACGACCGGCTCGCGGTCGAGCGGGCGGGGGGCGACGGCGCCGCGGCCTACGGTGAGCTGTCCCCGGGCTCGGCCGCATCGCTCCTGCGCTGGCTGCGCCTCGGGCCGGAGGACGTGTTCGTCGACCTCGGCGCGGGGATGGGGAAGCTCGTGCACCAGGCCGCCTGCTCGACCCGCGCGGGGCGGGCGGTCGGCGTCGAGCTGTCGCGGTTCCGGCACGAGGTCGCCCGGGCCGCCCGGGCGCGCCTGCTCGAGCTCGTGGTCGCCGCGCCCGGAGGCGGAGCCGCGGCGGCGGCGACGCTCGCGCGCCGGATCGAGCTGCGCTGCGAGGACCTGCGCGCGACCGACCTCGCGGACGCCACGGTCGTCTACGCGGGGTCGACCGTGTTCCCCCCGCCCCTCCTCGCGGCCCTGGCCGCCCGCGTCGCCGTGGCCCCGCGCGTGCGCGCGCTCGTCTCGGGCCGCGCGCTCCCGCCGCCCTGGGACGCGCGCTTCCGCGAGCGCGGACGGGTCCGCGTCGACACCTCCTGGTCGCGCAGCGAGCGGGTCCTCGTCTACGACCCGCCGGCCGGGTGAGCGAGGGCCCGCGTCGAGGCGCAGTCAGCTCCTCGCGCGGCCGCGCTGCCGGCGAGCGCGCAGCGCGCGCCCCGGCTCGCCCCCGGGGCGCGCCTCGCCGGGTCCGGGGCGCGCTCCCGGCGCCGACCGGATGTGGCGCGTCGGGTGGCCCTGCGGCACCCTACGCCGCAGGGGCGGGGCCGGCCCGGGGAGCGACGACGTGGAGAAGAAGCACGCGGCGATCGGGGCGCTGGTCGTGGGGGCGCTCCTCGCGTGGCTCGTCGCCCCGACGGCCCGGTGGGGGCTGTTCCGGCTGCGGGCGCAGGACACCGTGTTCCAGCTCCAGCGCTTCCCCGACGCGGCGCGGATCGTGACCCTGCCGAACCGCCTGCGCGACGACGTCCGCCACCACGGGCTCGACCCCGCGCAGGTCGAGATCACGCTGCGCCTCGAGCCGCGGGCCATGGGCCCGGTCACGTTCCACATCCTGGTCGTGCGCTGCGCCCGCGGCGGCCAGGTCTTCACGAAGGAGCACGTGGTCGAGACCCCCGTCGACGACGCGTTCCTCGACGCGCTCGAGGCGGGCGGCGTACAGGTGGTCCGGCGGACGGAGTAGCAGGCGCGCGCCCGCCCCGGACCGCGGTCAGCGCCGGCCCGGGGGCGAGCCTCGAGGCGTCCCCGACCAGGCCGCGGCCACGGCGGCCGCGCGGGCCGCGCGCAGCCCGGCGTCGCGCTCGCGCAGCTCGCTCGCGTCCGCCGAGTCGAACAGCGCGGCGTAGCAGAACACCGCGGCCCCCGCGGCCCCGCGCGCGCGCGCGAGCGCGAGCTGGGCCGTCGTCTCGTCGGCCGTCGCGTGGCGGAACGCGGCGACCCCGGCGAACACGGGGACCGGCGGGCCGGTGAGGCCCTCGGGGCGGCCGAGCGGGAGGCTCTCGTCGAGGCGCCGCGCGAGCTCGGCCCGGTCGGCCGCGTAGGTCATGGGGTAGAGCGCGTCGACGAGGCCCTCGCGGACCCAGGCCTCGACGTCCTGGCCGACGCGCGCGCGGCTCGCGCGCGTCGGGAACACGGCCGCCGTGAGCCGGCAGGCGGGCCGGGCGGCGCGGACGGCGGCGCGCACGGCGCGCACGGCCTCGGTCACCTGCGCGGCCTTCCAGACGGCCCACGCGGCCGGGTCCTCGCCCGGCGCGAGGCCGGTCGCGGCCCGGAACGCGGCGAGCGTCGCCGGGTCGTGCGAGAAGTCGCGCGCGCCCTCGAGGTCGGTGACCCAGCGCACGTAGTCGAGGTGCACGGCGTCGACGCCCGGCCGGGACGCGAGCTCGGCCGCGACGGCCGCGACGTGGGCGCGCACGGCCGGGAGGGCCGGGTTCGCGCACACGTAGTGGGCCGAGCGGGCCTGCGGCGCGCCGTCGTCGCCCACGACGACCCACTCCGGGTGGCGCAGGTAGGGGTGGGCGGGGTCCCGCGGGGGCGCGGTCCCCTTCCAGAGCGGGAGCGCGTTGATCCAGGCCTCGAGCGCGAGCCCCCGCGCGGCCGCGGCCTCGAGCGCGACCGCGAGCGGGTCCCAGCCCGGGTCGCCGCCGCCCAGGTCGGGGTCCCAGGGCTCGAGGGCCGAGGGGTAGAAGCTCGCCGCGCGCCCGCGGACCTGGAACAGCACGCGGTCCGCGCCCAGGTCGGCCAGGTGGCCCACGATCCGGCGCACGTCGTCGGCGCTCCGGTAGTCGTAGCGCGTCACCCACACGGCCCGCCCGCCTGCGGGGACGGGCGCCCCGGCAGGGGCCGGCGCGCCCTCGTCCGCGGGCGCGGGGGCCGAGAGCGCCAGGGCACTGGCCGCGGCCAGCGCGAAGGCCGGGAGCGCCAGGGCCCCGGCCGCGCGTCGGCGTCGAGCGTGCTCCTCCGCCATGCGCCACCCCCTCCTCGTGTCCTGCCCGCGAAGACCTTCGGATCTCTCGGGCAGGACACGACCTGTCGGCCAAGACTGGGCCTGCTGTGGAGTTGGCTCGCTTCGCTCACCAACTCCACCGGCCCCGCGGGCCCCTCCCTCGCCTTGCGCACCTTCGTGCGCGCCGGCTCGCTCGGGGCCCGGGTCCCAGCTTCGCTGGGCCAGGACACGAGCCCGGAGCATACGCGGGCCGACGCCCGGCTCCCCCTCCCCCTCGCCCGCGCGGGCGGGTCCAATCGGGCCGCGCGGACCCGAGCTGCGCCGCCCGCGCGGGCGGCGTCCGCGCCGGAGCGGGCATGAAGCGCTGGGAGGTCTCGATCGACGGGGCCAAGGCCGGCCACGTCTACGCCGACACGGCGGAGGCCGCCCGGCGCGCGGCGCGCGCGGCGGCGAAGCGGATCTTCCCCGACCGCGAGCAGGAGCCGCTCGTGCGGCTCGACGGCGACGGCGAGCCCGTCGCGAGCGAGCCCGTCGAGGCGCGCCGGCTCGCGAGCGAGGTCTACGAGGGGCTGCGCCTGCTCCCGGGCATGGAGCTCCCGGCCGAGAAGCTCCGCAACGTGCTCCTCCTGCTCGAGTCGGCCGTCGCGCGCGCGGGCGGCGAGGGGCTCGAGGACGCGGGCGCGCTGCGCGGCGGCGGCGGCGGCGACACCGAGCTGCTCGAGGCGCTCGAGCCGGTGCTCAGGGCCGAGCTCGTGCCCTCGCTCGTCAAGGAGCGCCTGCGCGGGCTCGTCGAGTGGGTCGGCGCGCGCACGGGCGAGGCCGAGCGCCGGCAGGTCGAGCTCAAGCTCCTCGGCGCGCTCCACGAGGCCGGGCTCGTCGACGAGCAGTGGTCCGACACGGCGCCCTGCGCGCTCTACCGGGCCAGCGCGTTCCTCGTCGCGCGCCTGCGCCGCGCGGGCGCCCTGCGCGTCGAGCGCTTCGAGGGCGCGACGAGCGCCGAGCAGTTCCGCGCCGCGCTCGCCCCGTGGGGCAAGGACGGGGCCGAGCTGACCTGGGCCTTCCTGCGCGCGCACGACGGCGCCGAGGCGGTCGAGCTGCGCCGCCCGCTCGTCGTCGTGGGCGAGCGCCTGCTCCAGCCCGCGCGGCTCGCGCGCGGCGTCGACGCCGACCCCGAGGTCGTCGCGTTCGACCGCGCGCTGTTCGACTCGCTCGACCGCCTGCGCGCCTGGTCGCAGGGCCTCGGCCGGCTCGCCGAGCCGCACCTGAGCGAGCCGCAGCGCCAGCTCATCCCGCGCACCGAGAAGCGGATCGACCAGGCCCGCCAGCAGATGGCCAAGGCCGCCAAGGAGGGCGGCGAGGTCCTCCCGCTCGACACGGCGCGGCGCGACCTGATCAAGCTCGTGATCGACCAGGTCCACCGGCTCGAGGACGCCCTCGCGCTCCTCCCCGACCGGAGCCTGCGCGAGGCGTTCGGCGAGCTCGTGTTCAAGGACGTCGTCTACCGGGGCGCGGGCGACTACCTGTGCCAGCGGTTCGGGATCACGGTCGACATGGAGGTCGTCCCGGGCGCGGAGGCCGAGGGGCTCACGGGCCGCTACAAGAAGGAGCCCGGGCCGGCGCCGCGCAGCAAGACGACGCGGATCCACTCGGTCGTGATCCCCTGCTACGTGCAGGCGGGCGTCGCGATCCGGCCCGCATCGGTGCGGCTCGGGACCTACTGACGGGTCGGCGCCCCTTCGCGTGGGCATCGCCGCGCGACGGATCGGAGGCACCGAGCGTTTCCGTTCTTCCCGTTCCCGTTCCCGTTCCCGCGGTCGTGCGACCCCGTCCTGTCTCTTCCCTTGCCCTTGCCCTTGCCCTTGCCCTTGCCCTTGCCCTTGCCCTTGCCCTCTGCCCCGTCACCCACCCCCTCGCCGCCCGCGGAGCTCTTCCCGTTCCCGTTCCCGCGGTCATGCGACCCCCTCCTGTCTCTTCCCTTGCCCTTGCCCTTGCCCTTGCCCTTGCCCTCTGCCCCGTCACCAACACCCTCGCCGCCCGCGGAGCTCTTCCCGTTCCCGCGGTCGTGCGGTGACCCCGCCCACTTCCTGCCGCCCCGGCGCCGTCGAGCGCCGACGCGCACGTGCCCGCGCGGTGGAGGTCACTCTCGGCCGACGGGGCGCCCTGGTCCCCCTGCCGGCGCCAGGTCGGGTGCGGGCAGGGTCAGCCGGACGCGGACGACGACCGGGGCGCGCGGGACGGCCCAGCGTCCGAGCGCGCCCTCGACCTCGCGCTCGTCGGGGCGGGCCGCCTCGCCCGGGCCGAGCGACCGGGGCGCGCGGTCGTCGCCCTCGGCCTCGAGCGCGCCGTCGGCCCCGAGCGCGAGCCGGAGCACGCCGTAGGCGAAGCGGTGGAGCCGCGCGGGCGGCGCGCCCGCGGCGTCGACGAGCAGGACGTCGCCGTCGGTCGTGCCGACGACGACGCGGCCGTCTGGCAGCGCGCAGCGCGCGACCGCCGGGGCCGGCAGCGCGACGCGGACGGCCGACCCGTCGGCCGCTCGCGCGAGGGCGATCAAGAGGCCGCCGTCGCCCGACCCGCCGTCGCCCGGGCCGCCGTCGCCCGACTCGCCGTCGCCCGGGCGGCCGTCGTCCGAGCGACCGCTGGCGTGCGGCGGGGGCGTCGTCTCGCCGACCCGTGCGTCCTCGCTCCCCGCGGGCTCCAGGGCCTCGCGGGTCCGTTCACGGGGCTGATCACCGATCGGGGCGTCCGGTCCGCGGGCCGACGGCGGGGTGGTCGCGGCGTCGACCGGTCCGGCGGCGCCTGCGGCGTGCGGGGCGTCGAGGTCCGCCGTGGACGCCGTGGGCGGGAGGCTTGCCTCCGGCCGGCCACCCCGGAGGAGCCCGCGCCAGGCGAGCCCGCCGAGCGCGGCGGCCGCGAGGAGGGCCGCCGCCGCGAGGAGGCGCGGCCCGGGCCGGGCCGGTTGCGCCGGCGAACCGGTGCCCGGTGCGGGAGCCGGCCGGGGCGCGTCGGTGTGGCCGCCCGACGCGGGCGGGTCGCGCTCCGCGAGCACCACCTCGAGCGCGCGCGCGAAGGCGGCCGCGTCGGCGTGCCGCCGGGCGGGCTCGTGGGCGAGCGCCGTGACGAGGGCGCGCTGGAGCGCGCGGGGGACCTGCGCCGCCTCGAGCGCGAACACGTCGGGCCTGCCCGGCGGCGGCGAGCGGCCCGTGAGCAGGTAGTGGAGCGTCGCGCCGGCGCCGTAGACGTCGATCGCGACGCCGTCGCGCGCGGGCGTCCCCCGCGCCGGCGCGCCGTCCGCGCCGTCCGGGGCCCGGGCGTCGGGCCGGTCGTCGACCGCGAGCTGCTCGGGCGCGGCGAAGGCCGGGGTGCCGCCCGTCGACACGGTCGCGTCGCGCCCGCGCGCGAGGCCGAAGTCGCCCAGGCGCACGGCGCCGTCGGCGCCGAGCAGCACGTTCGAGGGCTTCACGTCCCGGTGGCACAGGCCGGCCCCGTGGAGGAGCGCGAGCCCGCGCAGGAGCTCGAGCGCGACGCGCGCGGCCTCGGGCGCGGGGAGCGGCCCCGACGCCCGCACCCGATCGGCGAGCGTCCCGCCCGCCTGGTAGCCGAGCGCGAGGAAGCCGCCGCCGTCGGGCAGGGGGCCGGCCGCGAGGCCCTCGACGAGGAGGGACGCCCCGCGCTCGCGGCGGACCGCCTCGAGCCGGCGGTACGCCTCGAGCTCGCGCTCGAACCGGCCGCGGTCCGCGGGGGCGAACACCTTGAGCGCGACCTGCTTGCCCAGGCCGTCGGTCGCCTCGGCCAGGAACACCGCGCCCTCGCCGCCCTCGCCGAGCGGCGCGAGCAGCCGGTAGCCCGCGACGACCGCGCCCGGGGCCAGCCCGGCCGCGCCGCGGCCTCCCGTCGGCGCCCGCGGCGCGCCCTCCGCGTCGAGCCCCGCGCCGCCGCTCATGGGCCGCCGTCGAGCACGGCCGCGAGCCCGCGCAGGAGGTCGAGCGTGCCCGCGTCGCCGTCGCGCCCGAGCAGCGTCCGCGCCGCGCGCAGCCGCGCGACGAAGCCTCGCGCGGCCTCGCGGACGAGGCCGTCGGGTTCGTCCTCGAGCGCGCGCGAGCCCGCGCGCAGATCGGAA
>JANJTH010000599.1 GCA_024711205.1 Planctomycetota bacterium
GGCGCCCGGTGAGCGTCCGACCGGGGCGGGGCCGCGCGCCGGGGGCGGGGGCCCCGGGGCGGGCGGGCCGCCGGGGGGCGCCGGCGGGCGGAAGCGCCGCGAGGCCTCGGGCAAGGGCCGGGTGTGGGTGCTCGAGGGCGACGGCTCCCCGCGCGCGGTGGAGGTCGACGTCGGGCCGAGCGACGGCATGCGGACCGCGGTCTCCTCGTCCGAGCTGAAGGAGGGCGCCGTCGTCGTCATCGGGCTCGAGCAGGGCGCGACGGGCGGGGGCGGCCCCGTGAACCCCATGAGCCTCCTGCGCGGGCGCCGGTGAGCGCGGCCCCCGAGGGCCCCGGCGGGGCGAGCCCGGCGACCGCCCCCCCGCGGGACCGCGCGGAGCCCGTCGTCGAGCTGATCGACGCGACGAAGGTCTACGGGCACGGCGACGCGGCCGTGCACGCGCTGCGGGGCGTGACCCTGCGGATCGAGCGCGGGGAGGCCGTCGCGATCACGGGCGCCTCGGGCTCGGGCAAGTCGACGCTCATGAACCTGATCGGGTGCCTCGACCGCCCGACGGGGGGCGTGTGCCGGGTCGGCGGGCAGGACGTGGGCGCGCTCGACGCCGACGGCCGGGCGGCGCTCCGCAACCAGACGATCGGGTTCGTGTTCCAGGGCTTCCACCTGCTCGCGCGCACGACCGCGCAGGAGAACGTCGAGCTGCCGCTCGTCTACCAGGGCGGCGTCTCCGCGAAGGTCCGGCGGGCGCGCGCCCGCGCGCAGCTCGAGCGCGTCGGCCTGGGCGAGCGGCTCGACCACGTCCCGAGCGAGCTGTCGGGCGGGCAGCAGCAGCGGGTCGCGATCGCGCGCGCGCTCGTGACCGCCCCGGCCCTGATCCTCGCCGACGAGCCGACGGGCAACCTCGACTCGAGGACGACGCACGAGGTGCTCGACCTGCTCGAGGACCTGCACCGCCACGGGATCACGATCGTGTGCGTGACGCACGAGCCCGACGTGGCGGCCCGCTTCCCGCGCCGGATCGAGGTCAAGGACGGGCAGATCGCCGTCGACACCGGGACGCCGGCGGACCTCGCGCCGCCGGCGGCCGGGGCCGGCCCGACGTCGCCGCCGCGGCCGGACCACCTCGCGGCCTTCCCGGTCGCGCTCCGGGCGATCCGGCGCCACCTCCTGCGCTCGGCGCTCACGGCGCTCGGGATCGTGATCGGCGTCGCCGCGGTCGTGGGCATGCTCGCGATCGGCCGGGGCGCGCGGGCCGCGCTCCAGCAGCAGGTCGCGACGCTCGGGACGAACCTCGTCACGGTCCGGGCCGGCTCCGGCGGGCGGGGCGGGGTCCGCGGCGGCTCGGGCTCCGGGAACCCGCTCACGCTCGACGACTTCCAGGCCGTGCAGCGGGCCTGCCCGTCGCTCGCGCACGTGAGCCCGCAGGTGCGGGCGAGCGTGCAGGCGATCGCGGGGAACGCGAACTGGGCCACGAGCGTCGAGGGCTACACGGACGGCTACCTCGAGATCCGGAACATCGCCGTCGCCTCGGGCGGCCCGATCGACCCGGTCCAGCTCCGGCAGGGCGCGAAGGTGTGCCTGCTCGGCCCGACCGTCGTCCGCGAGCTGTTCGGCGGCGGCGACCCGGTGGGCGCCACGATCCGGGTCAGCCGCGTGCCGATGCTCGTGGTCGGGGTCCTCGCGGCGCGCGGCGAGTCGAGCTGGGGGCAGGACCAGGACGACGTGATCCTGGCGCCGCTGACGGTCGTCCAGCGGCGGCTGAGCGGGAAGACCACGATCGACGCGCTCTACGGGTCGGCCCTCACCGAGGACCTCGTGGACCAGGCCGTGACCGAGATCCAGGAGGCCCTGCGGGCCCATCGTCGGCTCGGCCGGGGCGCGCCCGACGACTTCGACGTGCGGACCCAGGCCCAGATGGCGCAGTTCGCGGGCGGCATGCTCCAGACGATGAGCCTGCTCCTGGCCGCGATCGCGGGCGTCTCGCTCGTCGTGGGCGGGATCGGGATCATGAACATCATGCTCGTGTCGGTGACCGAGCGGACGCGCGAGATCGGGATCCGCCTGGCGATCGGCGCGCGGGGCCGCGACGTCCTCGTGCAGTTCCTCGTCGAGGCCGTGCTCATCTCGGTCGGCGGCGGGCTCCTCGGCGTCGGGCTCGGGGTCGCGATCGACCGCGGCGTCGGCCTCGCGGCCGGCTGGCCGAGCGGGATCGGCGCCGACTCCGTCGCGCTCGCGGTCGGGTTCTCGAGCCTCGTCGGCGTGTTCTTCGGCCTCTACCCGGCGCGGGTCGCCGCCCGCCTCGACCCGATCGTGGCGCTCCGGCACGAGTAGGCCGGCCCGGCTGGCACGGCCGCGCGCCCGCGTGCTATCACCTGGGGCTTCGCGCCCCCGGGGGCGCCGGGAGGACGGCCGCCATGAGCCAGGCCCTGGCCGAAGCGTTCGAGAAGATGAAGGCCCGCTACAAGAAGGGCATCGTCCAGGGGACGAAGACGTTCTACTTCTCGCTCGGCGAGCAGGACGGGCAGAAGTGGGTCGTGACCGCGACGCCCGACGCCTGCGAGGTCAAGCAGGGGAAGATCGAGGGCGCCGACGTCATCCTCAAGACCTCGGAGGAGCTCTTCCTCAAGCTGATCCGCGGCCAGTGGGTCCCCGGGATGATGGACTTCATGCGGGGCAAGATCAAGACGAACGACCCCGACGGGCTGCGCCTCCTGAAGGACGCCTTCGTGTGACCTCGCGTCGAGCGGGCCGGCCCCGCTCGACGCCCGGCCCTTCGGGGGCGGCGGCCTCGCCGGGCGGCGCATGAGCGGCGTCGAGCACGAGGACCCGGACGCGCGGCTCATGCTGCGCGTCCAGGCGGGGGACGACGCCGCCTTCGCCGAGCTCGTGCGGCGCAACGGCGACCGCGTGCTCGGGCTCGCGTTCCGCTACCTGGGGGACCGCGCGCAGGCCGAGGACGTCGTGCAGGAGACGTTCCTCAAGCTCTACCAGGCCCGGGCCCGCTACCGGCCCGACGCCCCGTTCGTGAGCTACGCGCTGCGGATCGCCACGAACGTGTGCATCTCGGCCCTCCGCAAGCGCCGAGGCGTCTCGCTCGACGCCGGGGGCGACGAGGACGACGGGCCGTCCGACCCGCCGGGGCCCCCGCAGGCTGCCCCGGTCGACCGGCTCGTGGGGGTCGAGCAGGCCGCCAGGGTCCGTGACGCGGTGCAGCAGCTCCCGGACCGCCAGCGCCTGGCGATCGTCCTCAACAAGTTCCACGGCCTCGACTACCAGCAGGTCGCCGACCAGCTCGGGCTCTCCGTCCCGGCCACGAAGAGCCTCCTCCACCGGGCGCGCATGACGCTCAAGGACTTGCTGCAGGGATACGTCCAGGGGGACGTCCCGGGCGCCGACGAAACTCGACCGGGCCCAGCGCGTTGAACCCATGAGCGGGTCGCCCCCGCGCGGGGTGGCCCCCGGGGGTTCCGGCCGCGGGGGCCGGGGCCCGGAGCCCGAAGGACGGACGGCGAACATGGCACACGACCCTTCGCAGGTCCCTTGCGCCGAGGTGCTCGAGGACCTCGTGGCGCTCCTCGACGGTGAGCTCGACCGGCCGCGCGCCGACGTCGTGCTCGGGCATCTGGGCGGGTGCGCCGCCTGCGAGGCCCAGCGGCGGGCGCTCGCCGGGACGTGGGAGTCGCTCGACGCCTACGCGGCGCCTGCGGCGGATCCGGCCTGGCTGGACGCCGTGGCCCGGCGGATCGTCGTCGAGGCCGGGCCGGCGCCCGTGCTCGTCGTCCACGCGGGCGGTCGGCGTCCGGGCGCGGTCGCCCTGCGCTGGCTCGCCGCCGCGGCCGCCGCGCTGCTCGTGGGGAGCCTGGGCTGGTCGACGCTCGTCGGGCCGACCCAGCCCGCGGGCGACCTCGCCGTGCGGACGGACCGGCCTGCGCCGCGCGCGGCCGCGCCGCGCGCGGCGGGCACGCGCCTCGAGGCCGGGCAG
>JANJTH010000701.1 GCA_024711205.1 Planctomycetota bacterium
GTGCCCGCGGCGAGGCCCGAGCGGAGCGCGCCCTCGAGGCCGAGCCCGAGGCCGAGCCCGAGCCCGGCCGCGTCGCCCGCGGCGAGCACGCGCCCGCGGCCGAGCGTCGGGCGGGCGCGGACCTGCCAGCCGTACTCGGCGCCGCGCTCGGCCTCGAGCCCGAGCCCGAGCGGGCCGGTCGCGAACACGAGCGCCTTGGCGTGGGCGAGCTTCCAGGCGCGCGGGTCCTTCGTGACGGTCGTCACGGCGACGCCGTCCTCGCCGTCCGGGTCGATCGCGGCGAGGCCGTCGAGCGCGGGCCCGAGGAGGAGCAGGTCGCGCCCGGGCTCGGCCGGGACCCGGCGCGCCGGGTAGCGGAGGCGGCCGGCGAAGGCGAGCGCGCGCCGGCCGCCGCCGCCCGGCACGAGCGGGCTGCCGGCCCCCGTCGCGACGACGACGCAGCGGGCCTGCACGGCCTCGCCGCCCTCGAGGACGACGCGGGGCCCGCCCGCGGCCCCGTCGTCGACGAGCGCGGCCCGGGCCTGCGCGCGGACCTCGGCGCCCGACCGCGCGAGCAGGTGCGCGTCGAAGGCGCGCCGGACGACGCGGACGACGGGCCAGGCCGGGCGGAGCGGGTAGACCTCGCCCACGTCGAGGTGGAGCCGGACGACGGGGAGGGCGGCGGGCGAGGCGAGGGCGTCGTCGGGGGTCGGCCCGAAGCGGGCCTCGACCTCGCCCAGGACCGTCGCCGGGACGAGCCCGGCGCACGGCTTCGCCCGGGGGACCCCCGCCTGCTCGAGGACGAGCGTCCGCGCGCCCGCGGCGACGGCGGCCTGGGCCGCGGCCGCGCCGGCGGGGCCGCCGCCGACCACGACCACGTCCCAACCGGGCGAGTCCCCCACGGGCCGATTCTACGCCGGCGCCCGGCGGTCCCTCGCCGCGGCGCGCCCCACGTCGTCGAGGCGCCCGCGGCGCCCCCCCGACCCCCGCCTTCAGGCCGGGCGAGCGGTCCGCCGATAGACCCCTCGGGCGAAGGTCCGCCGCGAAGGGGCCGGGCGCATCCGCCAGGAGGAGGAGTCATGCTGCACACGAAGCTCGGGCTCGGGGCCGCGGCGGTCGTCTCGTTGGCGGCCGGGTGCGTCCCGCTCAGCGACTACCGGGCGCTCGAGAAGCGCTTCCAGGACCAGGAACAGTACGTCGTCCAGCACAAGGACCAGGTGCGCGAGCTCGAGCGGCGCGAGCAGCTCGTGACGCTGCGCGCGAGCGAGCAGGAGCGGCAGCTCGAGCTCCTGCGGGCGCGCCTGCAGAAGTCCGAGACGCTCCGGCAGCGGCTCGAGGAGCGCGGGCCGGCGACGGTCCCGGCCTCGGCCCCGGCCCCGGCCAGGACCGCCCCGGAGCCGGCGCCGACGCCGGCCACGTTCATGGGGCTCGAGGTGAACCCCGAGACGAAGGGGGTCGTCCTCGAGAGCGGCGTGCTCTTCCCGCCCGGCAAGGCGGAGCTGCGGCCCGAGGGCAAGCAGGTCCTCGACCGCCTCGTGGGCGCGCTGAACGGGCCGGAGCACCGGGGCAGCGCGGTGCGGATCGACGGCCACACGGACGACCAGCCGATCCAGCGCAGCAAGGACAGGAACCAGAGCAACTGGGACCTCTCGGCCCGCCGCGCGCTCGCGGTCGTCCACTACCTCGAGGAGAAGGGGATCGACGCGTCGCGCATGAGCTTCGCCGGGTTCGGCCCGCACCGGCCCTACGTGCCGGGCACGGACGACAAGGCGCGCTCCAAGAACCGCCGGGTCGAGATCGTCGTGACCGACCGGTAGCGAATCAGGGGGGAATCCTGCGGATTCCCCCCTGATTCGCTGGTGGCGCGGCGGGGGGGAGGGCCGAGGGCCCTCCCCCCCGCCGCGTTTCCGGAGACCTCTCTCCTCTCCCTCCGCCCGCCCGCCGTCCCCCCGCCTTGCCGGCCGGGGCGCGCGGGCGATAGAGTCTGCGCCCCCCGGCGGGCCCTGGCCCGGCGGGCCGCGCGCCCCGAGGAGGCCCCTTGCCCACCGACGTGGACGTCCAGTTCGGCGAGATCGCGATCAAGCACAAGCTGATCTCGAAGAAGCAGCACGACGAGGCCATGACCGCGCTCGAGCGGGTCGAGAGCGACCTCAAGAAGAAGGGGCTGCTCAAGAAGAAGCGCCCCCGGCTCGTGGACATCCTGGTCCAGAAGAAGCTCATGACGGGGACGCAGGCGCGCAGCGTCGAGAACGCGCGCGTGTTCCGCGCGGCCCGGCTCGCCGACAAGCTCTACGGGCGGATCGCGCTCAAGAGCAAGTTCGTCGACCAGAAGAAGGTCGAGAAGGCGCTCGAGAAGCAGAAGAAGGACTACCTGAAGGGCAAGAAGCCCGAGCGCCTGTCGCACTACCTGATCGACGAGGGCTTCCTCACCGACGAGCAGCACGAGGCGATCGAGGACGTGATCGCGAAGCTCGACACGGAGAAGTACTTCGACCGCGAGCGGCGCAAGGGCAAGAAGCCGGCCAAGGCTGCGAGCGGCTCCGGCTCGGGCGACGACGACGACGACGACGACGGGCTCGAGGAGATCGACGACGAGGAGGAGCTCGAGGAGCTCGACGACGACCTCGACCTCGACGACGACGACGACGACGCCCCGAAGGGGAAGGCCAAGGGCAAGGCCCCGGCCAAGCCGGGCGCGGGCGGCGCCAAGGCGCCCGCGAAGCCCGGCAAGAAGGAGTCGAGCAAGCTCGACCTCGACCTCGACCTCGACCTCGACGCGGACGACGACGACGCGATCAGCCTCGACGACGAGGACTCGGTCAAGGCGATCGACAGCAAGATCGACGGGAAGCTCTCGGACCTCGACGACGACGACCTCGACCTCGACCTCGACGACGACGACGACGCGCCGAAGGGGAAGGCCAAGGGCAAGGCCCCCCCGGCCAAGGCGAAGGCTCCTCCGCCCAGGGGCAAGCCCGCGCCGAAGGGGGTCTCGTCGGAGGAGATCGAGGACTCGACCGAGGACGACGACGACCTCGACCTCGACCTCGACGACGACGACGACGACGAGCCGAAGGGGAAGGCGAAGGGGAAGGCCCCCGCCAAGCCCGCCGCGAAGGCGCCGGCCAAGTCCGCGAAGAAGCCCGCCGACGACGACGACGACGACGACCTCGAGGACCTCGAGCTCGACCTCGACGACGACGACTGAGCGGAGCGGCCGGCAGCCGGCCCTCGCGCGGAGCGGGCGGCAGCCGGCCCTCGCGCGGAGCGGACGCTTGCCGATCGGCGCGGGCCTCGGCCCCCTTCGGAGGGGTCTCACGCAGGCCCGGGCGTCCGAGATCGAACGGATTCGACGCCCCGCGGGGCGCGTGACGCCGCTCGGTCAAGGTCCCCAGAGGCTTCCATCCTTGGCCCCGGGTGTGCTATCCCGTGCGGGCGCGCCCCGGGGCGCGATCGACGAGGGACGACATGGTGAGCGAGCTCCGCAAGCGCTTCGTGTTCGTGGGCGAGATGTTCCGGGAGTCGAAGCAGGTCGGCGCCTTCTCCTCCTCGTCGAAGGCGGTCGCCGAGGCGCTCGCCCGCCCGATCGTCCGCGAGGGCCGCCCGCTGCGCGTCCTCGAGGCCGGGGCCGGGACGGGGCAGATCTCGAAGTCGATCATCCGCCGGATGGGGCCCGGCGACCGGGTCCGGCTGCTCGAGATCAACCCGCGCATGGTGCGGGTCCTCGAGGAGAAGTTCGCCTCGCCCGGCGGCGAGCGCGGGCCCGAGGTGATCGTCGACCAGCGCGACATCGCCCTGCTCCCCGCGGACGAGCACTACGACGTGATCGTGAGCTCGCTCCCGCTCCTCAACTTCGAGCCCGAGATGGTCCGGCGCGTGTTCGAGCTGTTCATGAGCCGGCTCGCGCCGGGCGGGACGCTCTCCTACTACGACTACTGGGGCAAGGAGGTCCGCGCGTACATCGCGACGGGCAGCGAGCGGCGCCGGCTGCGCGAGGTGATCCGCGTCACGCGCGAGTTCTGCGAGGCCTACGAGGTCGCCATGCGCGTGATCCCCTGGAACTTCACGCCCGCCCGCGTCCACTACCTCCGCCGGGCCTGACCCGGCGCCCGGCGCGGCCGGGGTAACGTGGGGCCGCACTCCGCGGGGGGGCGGCCATGCTCGCGACGGTCCTCGGGCTCGCGCTCCTCGCCCTCGTCGGGCTGGGCTGCTGGGTCCTGGCGGCGGCGCCCGACGCGCCCGCGAACCGGGCCTTCGCCGCCTACGCCGGCCTGGCCGCCCTGTGGGTCCTGAACGACGTCACGGGGCTCGTGCTCGGCGGGCCGGTCGACCGCTGGGCCCGCGGCGCGTTCCTGCTCGCGCTCGCCATGCAGGTCGCGCTCCTCCGCTTCGCGCGGACCTTCCCGGCGCCGCGCCCGGCGCCGCCGGGCGAGGCCGCGCTCGTCGCGGTCGTCGTGACGGCGCTCGGGCTCGTGTCGCTCCTGGGCGAGCCCCTCGCGCGCGTCGCGCGGGTCGACGGGCGGCTCGAGGTCGAGCTGAACGGCTGGACGCTCCTGCTCGGGCTCGCCTGCTACGGCTGCTTCGCGCGCGCCGTGGGCCTGCTCCTCGCGGCGCGGCGCCAGGCGACGGACGCGCGCGTGCGCCGGCAGATCGAGCTCGTCGCGCTCGCGGACCTGGGCACGAGCGCGGCGGCCACCGTCACCTCGGTCGCGCTGCCGCTCCTGGGCGCGCCCTGGGCGGTCGTCGGCGGGAGCCTGGCGCTCCTCGCGGGCGGGCTCGTCCACGCCTGGGCCATGCTCGCGCTGCGCCTGCTCCGCCCCGACGACGCGCTCGCCGACCGACGGGTCGTCCCGCTCGCGGGTGAGCTGACGCTCGCGGTGCTCGTCGCGTGGGCGGCGGCCGTCACGCTGGCCGTGGGCGCGGCGGGGGCCGCGCTCCGCGCGCCGCTCACCGGCCTCGCGGCGGCCTGGACGGCGGGCGCGGCGGCGGCGGCCCTGCCGGTCGTCGCGCTCCTGCTCGTCGTGCACGAGCGGGTCGGCCGCCCGCTCCGCGCGCTCGCCCAGACCGCGGACGCCGTGGGGCGCGGCGAGCGCGTCCGCGCGGCCGTCCCCGCGGGCCGCGACGAGGTGACGCTCCTGGCGCGCGAGCTGAACCTCATGATCGACCGGCTCGAGCGCGACGCCGAGGCGCAGCGCGCGCTCGCGGCGCGGCTCGTGCACGCCGAGCGCCTGGCCGTCGCGGGCACGCTCGCGGCCGGCGTCGCCCACGAGGTGAACAACCCGCTCGCGGCCGTGAGCTCGCTCGTGCAGCTCGCGCGCGAGCGGACGACGGCGCCCGCCGACCGGGCGCTCCTCGACGACGCGCTCGCGCAGGTCGACCGCGTCGCGCGCGCGCTCCGCGACCTGCTCGACGTGGCGCGCGCGCGCCCGCCCGCGCGCGCGCCGGTCGACCTGAACGCGGTCGTGCGCGACGTGGCCCGCCTCGTCGGGCACGACGCGCGCTCGCGCGGGCTCGACCTCGAGCTCGACCTGGCGCCCGACCTGCCCCCGGTCGAAGGCGACGCGGGCGCGCTCCAGCAGGTCGTGCTGAACCTGCTCCTCAACGCGCGCGACGCGGTCGAAGGCCGGCCGCGCCGGCGGGTCGAGGTCACGACGCGGGCGCCCACGCCCCCGGGGGGCGGGCGGCCCCCCGCGGTCGTGCTCGCCGTGCGCGACGACGGGCCGGGGCTCGACCCGGCGGTGCGCGGGCGGCTGTTCGAGCCGTTCGTCACGACGAAGGGCGCCGACCGCGGCACGGGCCTCGGCCTGGCCGTGTGCCGCGACCTCGTGCGCGCGCACGGCGGCCGGCTCGCGCTCGACGACGCCCAGGGCGGCGGGTGCGTGGCGCAGGTCGAGCTCCCGCCCGTCGGGGCCGACGCCCTCGGCTCGGCCCGGCTCGCGGTCGCCCTGGCCGAGACGACGGGTGGAGCGACCGACCCGGCGGGGCTCGGCGGCGGGGGGGCGGCGTGAAGGGCGCGCCCGAGCCCCGCCCGCGCGTGCTCCTGGCCGAGGACGACCCGGCGCTGGCGCGGATCCTCCCCGGGCTGCTCGTTGGCGCGGGGTTCGAGGTCGAGGCGACGACGGACGGGCAGGCGGCGCTCGAGGCCTACGAGGTCGCTGCGCGGCGCGACGCGCCGCCCGACGTGGTCCTGACCGACGTCGCCATGCCGCGGCTCGACGGGCTGGCGCTGCTCGCGCGCCTGCGCGTGCTCGACCCGGAGCTGCCGGTCGTGCTGATCACGGCGTTCGCCTCGGTCGACTCGGCCGTCGCGGCGCTCCGGCAGGGCGCGTTCGACTACGTGACGAAGCCGTTCCGCAACGACCACCTGGTCGCCGTGCTCCGCAACGCGGCGCGCCAGCGCGCGCTCGCGCGCGAGAACGTGGCGCTCCGCCGCGCCGTCGACCGCGCGCTCGGGCTCGACGCGCTCGCGGGCCGGAGCCCCGGGCTCGGGCCCGCCCTGCGCGTGATCGAGAAGGCGGCCCCGAGCGGGGCCGCCGTGCTGATCCGCGGCGAGACGGGCACGGGCAAGGAGCTGCTCGCGCGCGCGCTCCACCAGGCCTCGCCGCGCGCGGGCGGCCCGTTCGTGTCGATCAACTGCGCGGCGCTCCCCGAGGGCCTGCTCGAGAGCGAGCTGTTCGGGCACGAGCGGGGCGCGTTCACGGGCGCGACGCAGGCCTCGGCCGGGCTGTTCCGGGCGGCCGACGGCGGGACGCTCTTCCTCGACGAGGTGGGCGAGATGAGCCCGGCCCTCCAGGCGAAGCTCCTGCGCGTCCTCGAGACGGGCGAGGTCCGCGGGGTGGGCTCGAGCGCGACCGTGACCGTCTCGGTGCGGGTCGTCTCGGCGACGCACAAGGACCCGCTCGCGCTCGCGGCCGAGGGGCTGTTCCGCGAGGACCTGTTCTACCGGCTGGCCGTGATCGAGCTCGAGGTGCCGCCCCTGCGCGCGCGGCCGGGCGACGTGCCGCTCCTCGCGCGCCACTTCCTGCGCGAGCTCGCGCGCGCGCGCGGCGAGCCCGAGCGCGCGCGCGCGGACCTGCTCGGCGGGCACGCCCAGGCGCGCGCGGATCCCCGGCTCGTCGCGCTCCTGCGCGCGGAGGTGCCGGTCCCAGCGCGCGAGCGACGCCCTGGCCAGCCGCTCGAGCCCCGCGAAGTGCTCGTCCTGCCCGTGGGCGAGCGCCGCGAACGCGCGCAGCCACGTCCCCTCGAGCAGGCGCGTCACGCCCTGCTGCGTGTCGAACGTGCCGGCGTCCGTGAAGCGCTGCGCGAGCACGAAGATCACGAAGTCGTCGTAGGAGCGCCGGTAGGTCGGGTTGTCGGGGAAGTCGCGCTGCGCCCGCGCGTGCAGCCGCCGCGCGTCGAGGTCGCGCCCGTACTCGGTCAGGAGCATGATCCCCTCGAGCAGGAAGTCCTCGCGGGCGGAGCGCTGGTTGCGCAGGTAGCCGTCGATCGCCCCCATGAGCTCGACCTCGGCCTCGCCGCCCCGCCCGCTCGCGAGCCGGCGCCGCAGCCCCTCCTTGCGCGCCTCCGCGTCGGCGATCCCCTCGCGCATGACCTGCTCGACGCGCCCGATCAGGCCCACGAGCGGGGCCGTGTAGACCCCGCCGCCCGGGAGGGCCTCGACCCGCCCGCGCCGGGCCGCGTTCTTGAGCGCCATGATCGCGGTCCGCCGGAGCAGGAGCGCCGCGCGCACGTCCTGGCGCCGGTCGGCGTACGGGAGCCCCGCGGTGGCCCAGTAGATCGCGAGCGCGTCGCACCCCCGCCAGTCGAGCGGGCCCCAGGCCCGGTCGACCTCGAGCATGCGGGCGGGCTCGAGCCGGTGGAGTCGGCGCAGGCGGGCCGCGCGGAGCGCCGGGCCGAGGCGCGGCCAGGCCGGGCTCGCGGCGAGCGCCGCCTCGAGCGCGCGCGCCGCCTCGGGCGCGAGCCCGAGCAGCGCGGCGGGGGTCGGGTCGGTCGGGAGCGCCGCGGCC